>DAOTXI010000378.1:0-3221 GCA_034435475.1 Anaerolineales bacterium | reverse complement strand
ACCGGAGTTGCCGCGCGCGCCCATCAATGCGCCTTTTGAAAATGCCGCCGCCATCTCTCCAAGATTTTTCGTCCCTTTATCTTTTACTTCGTTCCAGGCGGCTTGCAAGGTCAGGCTCATGTTTGTGCCTGTGGCGCCATCAGGGACGGGGAACACATTCAACGAGTTAACCACCTGCTGGTTGGTGCGCAGCCAGGTTGTCCCAGCCTCGACAAGCCGTTTAAACGCCTGCCCGTCAATGATGCGCTTGCGGAATTTTTCGACGCGCGCGGTGTCAATTGCCATAAATTATCGTCTCCTAATCCGTATTGCTAATGCGCAATCCCGCCACATGCACATTGATCGTTTCGACCTTCAACCCCAGCGATTTTTCGACATGAAAACGCACAGTGTTTGCCACGCTTTCCGCCACCGAATTTATGCGCGTCCCATATTCCACGATCACATGCACGTCAATGTGAATCTCGTCCTCATGGTATCGGACAGACACCCCCCGCGACGGTTCGCGCGTGATGGTGGAGACGATGCCGTCCGCCAGATTTTTGGGAGCCAACCCCACCACCCCGTAGGATCGCAACGTGGCATGATATGCAATCGTCGCCACCGCGTTCGGCGAGACATGAATCCCGCCCAATGAAGTCGTTTCTTCGCCCATGGTTTCCTCGTTACTCTTTTCACAGGGCGTTTCCGCCCGGGTTTGGTTTCGTTGTTCTTATTTTAACATCTAATCTTGAAGATGGTTGCGTTGTATGGTAAAATGCCGTGCCCTCGAAAAGGGAATTGGACTTATTTGCAAGGAAAGACGAAGAAAGGACTCTCAGACATGGCAAAGTGCAATCACTGCGGCAAAGCGACCACCTTCGGTCATAACCGCTCCTTCTCCCTGCGCGCCACCAACCGCGCGTTCAAGCCGAACCTCCAGAAAGTTTCGGTAATGGAAAAGGGACGCCTCGTGAAGAAGACGCTGTGCGCCAAGTGCATCAAGACGCTCGGCAAAACGGCTGCGTAAGGTCGAAATTACCCCGACAAAAAAATCACGGCACTGAATGCGCCGTGATTTTTTTGTTTTAAGTGCGCGATGCACTGGTTGGTTATCCAGGTGGGAAATAACTGAAATAGACCATCAACCCAAAGGGGATCAGCCCGCCCCAGGCGAGCAGGGCAAGCAAACCCAACCCAACAACCATCCAGTCAATTGGCTCGGAGGGAGATTCGGTCTGGTAAATGGGAGCAGGCGCGGGCTGAATCAGCTGAGGCCGGTATGGGGGTTTATAATATTCCGATTCAGGATCAGGCTGGGGGGTGAGGCGATCCGCAATATCCTGTTTGATGGTGATGACAGGTGGAGCGGAGATCGGTTCTTTGGCGGCTTTGACGGGAGCGGAAACCGGCGCGGGAGCCGTCCCGAATTTTTGCAGGACGCGCCCAAGTTGGTCGGCGGTGCGGTATCGCGCCGAAGGTTCCTTTGAGAGAATCTTCATTACGATCTCTTCGAGAGCCGGGGGGATGTCGGGAACGTATTCGCTGATGGGGAGCGGACGGGCGGAGATGTGCAGGCGTGCAAGTTCGTCGGCAGACTGGGCGGTAAAAGGCGGCGTGCCGCTGAGGATTTCGTAAAGGACAACGCCAAGCGAATAAACATCGGAGGCGGGAGTAGGCGTTTCACCCGCGGCTTGTTCGGGGGCAAAGTAAAGAGGCGACCCCCAAACCACATCGTTGCGTTCGCCGGGTTTGATGGTGGCAAGGGCGCGCGCGATCCCGAAGTCGGTGACTTTGAGACGGTTGTCCTTCGAGACGATCATGTTGTGGGGTTTGATGTCGCAATGCACCAGCCCGGCGCGATGCGCATACCCCACGCCTGCGCACGCCTGGATGAGCAATGGGATCGCCTGCTCGAAGGGATACCGTCCGCGTTCGCGCACCAACGCCTTGAGGTCCTTGCCGGGGACGTGCTCCATGACGATGTAGACCAGGTTGTCGGCGATGCCGAAATCATGCACGGTGACGATGTTGGGATGCGAGAGATTCGCCGCTGACCGCGCCTCAAGCAGGAACTGTTTCTGGAAGTTTTCGCTGGCGGAATATTCCTTGCGCAGGACCTTGATGGCGACGGGGCGGTCTAATACGACATCGCGGGCAAGGTAGACATTCGCCATACCTCCCGTTCCAAGTGTCTCCTTGAGTTGGTATCTGTCGTTGAGTAATGCGCCTTCGGTCATTGTGCTGGGATTATACCGTGAGATGGCGGGCAGAGACTGGAAAGGCGGAGGCAAACTGGTTGGTCTGGCTTTGCCTGGAGGCACTCGTTTAACAAAGCATGAACCCAAATGCAATTTTAAAATCGTGTAACTTACTTGGCTCGACAAACTGCCAACCCAGGCGCTCTCCATAAAAATCGCAAAAATAGGAGAGGATAAACCGCAGCAGTCCATATTTTTTGATGATAACCCCTCCATTGAAGAAAACAGGCACAAAAACCGCAAGTACACAGGTATGAGTTCAAACAGGTAAACAAGCCTTCCAGCCTGCCTACCTGTCTCCCTGTTTACTTCTTCACTCCCTAAATATCCTCACATGCCTTCTCGGCTCTTTCCCATACGAATGAGAGACCAACTCTGCATCTCGCGCCATTTCGTGTTGCAGGCGGCGCACGAGCGAAGGTCCGGGCGGTAGGTCTACAAAGCGTTCGCCGTTCAAAACCGCGCTAATGGCTTGCTTGGCTTGATCGCGAATGTCTTCCATGTTATCGCGCTGCGTATGTTCGGTCAGGCTATACAAGTCGCTGATAAACTGCTCGGTCTGCGAGACAGAATTTGCGCGCAGCACATAGATCGGCATTCCGCGCGCTTCGGCGTCCATGATGGTGTGCTCGCGGTTGCGGTAATACGTCCGCAGCGTCACCAGCACATCGGCTTCGGCGGCATCGGTCACGACTACAGCGGGCACGCCGAGTCGCTTGGCAGCTTGCTGGAGTCGATTGCGCGCCACGCCGTAAGCAAAGATACGGATGGTCTGCAACTTTGCGCCAACGTTCGGAACCTGATTCGGCGCAGGCGCATGTTCGACGGGTTGTGTGGCAGGCTGTCTACGAGTCCGAAGCGGGGTTTTCGTCGGCGCTTCACTTCTGGACTTTGGAGCGGGTGCGGCTTTCTCGATTCTTATCTCACCCGATTCATCGCGCGTGCGCACTTCCGGCGGGATGGGCGCGTCGCGCAAAAGCG
>DAOTXI010000377.1:0-3792 GCA_034435475.1 Anaerolineales bacterium | reverse complement strand
ACGGCGGCGGGATACAAGACCGGCTTGTATACGTCGCCGCATCTGGAGGAATACACCGAACGGATTCGGATCAATGGCGAGACGATCTCGCGGGAACAATTGGTTGATCTGGTCGAAGAGGTCAGGCCGCATGTGGCGAAGATCGATAAACTCACCACATTCGAGATCACGACGGCGTTGGCATTCATGGCGTTTGCAAAGGTTGGCGCGAATGCGGCAGTCTTTGAAGTGGGACTCGGCGGGCGGCTGGATGCGACCAATGTCGTTACCCCAAAGGTTTCGGTTATAACGTCGCTTTCGTATGACCATATGGCAGTATTGGGGAATACCCTTTCTCTTATTGCAGGGGAGAAAGCGGGCATTATCAAAGAAGGCGTGCCAGTGGTCTCGTCTCCGCAGCAGGATGAAGCCCTGCAAGTTTTGCTTCGCGTAGCCAGCGAGAAGAATTCTGATTTAACTCTTGTGGGACGGGATGTAGAGTTTGAGCGTGTAGAGTCATTGTTATCAGGTCAAAGGTTGAAGGTCGAAGGTCAAGCGGTCAGCGGTCAGCGGTCACTCGTTGAGTTGGAGATTCCTTTACTTGGAAAGCACCAGATCGAAAACGCCGCCACAGCCTATGCCGCATTGAAGTCGAGTGGAATTCCAATTACAGATGAGCAGATTCAAACCGGCTTTTCTCAGGTACAATGGCGCGCCCGTTTTGAGGTGGCGCGGCTCGACCCCGCCGTGATCTTTGACTGTGCCCATAACCAGGATTCGTTCGAGAAGCTGCGCGAAACGCTGGAGGAATATTTCCCCGGGAAAATGGTTTATCTCATCTTCGGCGCGTCCGAGGATAAGAACATCCCCGGCATGTTCGCGGAGATGAGATCGAAGATAAAGAAGGTCATCATCACGCGGGCGGACCATCCACGCGCTCTCAGTGTGGAGCAAATTTCAGGTCTTGCCGATAAGGCTGGGGCGGAGTGGGAGGCGGCGGTTCCCGTCAAGGATGCATTGCGGCGCGCCATGGAATTATCTGGGAAAGATGGTAGTATCGTATTATCCGCCGGTTCGATGTTTGTGACGGCGGAAGTAATGAAAGAATGGAAATCGTTCAATGAGTCAACCCAATTGGAATGAAGAAGAATTCAACCTGACCCTCTCGCAGCGTACAGAGGAGTTGTACCGCATCCCAAATGCGGAGCCGAAAGCCGACGGTTTGATCGAAGCGGCGGTTTTGCCTTTGCGGGATATGGTCATTTTTCCGCGCATGGTCTCGCCGATTTTTATCGGGCGAGAGGCTTCGCTGCTGGCATTGGAAGAGGCGCACATCAAGGAACAGACTCTCATCGGGTTGACTCAGCGCGACCCCGATGTGGAGGAACCGGGACCGGAGGACTTTTTGCCCATCGGTGTGGAAATGGCGGTGGGGCGTTTGCTCGACATGCCGGACGGTTCGCACTCGGCTCTCGTGCAGGGACGCCGCCGGGTCGAGATCGTGGAATTTGTCCGCCTCAAACCGTATATCAAAGTCCGCGCGCGGATCATTCATGAGTCGCCGACGGCAGACCGACAGACCCAGGCGTTGATGCGCTCGGTCTTGAACCAGTTCGACCGCTGTATTCAATTGGATCGTTCGATCCCTGAAGAGGCGCATGTCTTTGCATTGAACATCTCCGAACCGGGCTGGCTGGCGGATATGATTTCCACTTCGCTTGGTCTCACCTACGAAGCCAAACTGCGGCTGTTGATGATCCTCGACCCCAAGGCGCGGCTCGGACAGTTGAATAATTTGCTTGCCGCCGAGGTGGATGTTCTTGAACTGGAAGATGAGATTCACACCCGCGTCCAAAGCGAGGTGGATAAGAGTCAGCGCGAGTTTTACCTGCGCGAGCAGATGAAGCAGATCCAGACCGAGTTGGGCGAGGGCGATATTTTTACCCGCGACGCGATGGATTTGAAAAAACGGGTCGAATCGGCGGCTTTGCCCGAAGAAGCCCGCAAGGTGGCGTTGAAGGAAGTGGAGCGCTTGAATCAAATGCCGCCGATGGCTCGCGAAGTCGGCATCATCCGCGCTTATATTGACTGGATTCTCGACCTGCCGTGGAATAACCCGACGCCGGATAATCTGGATGTGAAGAATGCGGCGAAGATTTTGGAGCGCGATCATTATGGGTTGAAGAAAGCCAAGGAGCGGATTTTGGAATATATCGCCGTCCGTTCGCTCAAGCCGAAGAAGGAACGACAGCCGATCCTTTGTTTCATCGGTCCGCCCGGTGTGGGCAAGACCTCCCTCGGGCGTTCGATTGCAGACGCGCTTGGACGCAAATTTGTGCGCGTCTCATTGGGCGGCGTGCGAGACGAAGCCGAAATTCGCGGGCACAGGCGGACGTATATCGGCGCGTTACCGGGGCGCATCATCCAGACCATGAAGCGGGCTGGGACGTCGAATCCGCTTTTCATGCTGGATGAGATTGACAAACTGTATTCAGACTTCCGCGGCGACCCGGCTTCTGCCATGCTTGAAGTGCTCGACCCGGAGCAAAACCATTCATTCAGCGATCATTACCTTGAATTGCCTTTCGATTTATCGAAGGTCATGTTCATTACAACAGCGAACCATCTGGGAAACATCCCTTCGCCCCTGCTCGACCGCATGGAGTTGATCGAATTTCCCGGTTACATCGAAGAGGAAAAGGTCGAGATCGCGAACCGCTATCTAATTCCGCGCCAGATCGAAGAGACGGGCATCGAAGAACTCGGCTTGAGTTTCGAGTCGGGCGCGATCCAGCGCATCATCCGTGAATATACCTACGAAGCCGGGGTGCGTGGACTGGAACGCGAGATCAGCCGCGTATGCCGCAAAGTGGCGCGTATGAAAGCGGAGGGAAAAAAATACCCGAGCGCCATTGTTGCAGATGGAATTGATAAATTACTCGGTCCCCAGCAATTCTTCCCCTCCGAAGCCGAGCGGACAGATGAAGTGGGGGTTGCCACCAGCCTGGCTTGGACGGAAACCGGCGGCGAGATCATGCCGGTCGAAGTTGCCATCATCGAAGGCAAGGGCGGTTTGCAGATGACCGGGCAAATGGGCGAAGTGATGCAGGAATCCGCCCACGCGGCGATGACCTATATAAAATCCCGCGCGGCGGCGTTGAAGATCGAAATGGAAGTATTTGAACGCTTTGATATTCACATCCACATGCCTGAGGGAGGCATTCCGAAAGACGGACCGTCCGCTGGAATCACGATGGCATCCGCCATCATCTCTGCATTGACGGGTCGCCCCGCTTTGAAGCATGTCGGCATGACCGGTGAAATCACACTGCGCGGGCGGGTATTGCCCATCGGCGGCGTGCGCGAAAAAGTCCTCGCCGCGCATCGTGCCGGGTTGAAGACCGTCATCCTGCCGGAGAAGAATATGAAGGATCTGGCAGACCTTCCGAAAACGGCGAAGTCTGAATTGAAGATCATCCCGGTTAAACACATGGACGAAGTGCTGGAGATCGCTTTGGGGAAGAACAAGGTCGTCGAGCCGCCCAAACCGCGTAAAAGGCAGGATGAGCAGGTTGAAGAGTAAATTGGAAACTTTATTACCCATGGAGTTTGACGCCACGGTAATAAAAAATTATTCAAAGCAACCTTAATCGCTTAACACTTTAATGTGTCATGCTGAGCGTAGCGAAGCATCTCTACGACTATCTCAGAGACCCTTCGCTGCCGCTCAGGGTGACGTTTTGTAAGGTGATTTATGTTAACCTGAATAACGGGGTGGTATCTGCGTTTGCGTATGTCAAAGTGGTTATATCG
>DAOTXI010000376.1:0-5149 GCA_034435475.1 Anaerolineales bacterium | reverse complement strand
GACTGCATCCCTGAAACCCGATGTGGTTGTAATGGACATCCGCCTGCCGCGCACATCCGGAATCGAAGCCTGCGAACAGATCGTCAATCAATTCCCCAACACAAAGGTCATCATGCTTACGTCCTATGCCGAGGATGAGATGCTCTTCTCCGCCATCCGTGCGGGGGCATCGGGTTACATCCTGAAACAGATTGGGAGCGAAGATTTGATAAAGGCTCTCGAATCAGTCGGACGGGGCGAGGCATTGCTCGATCCGGCAGTCACCCAGCGCGTCTTCCAGGAAGTGAGGCGGGCTGTCAAGGAGGAGGAAGCGTCGGCGTTTGCCCATCTCAGCCAGCAGGAAAAGCACGTCCTCCTGCTCGTCTCCGAAGGCAAGACCAACCGCGAGATCGCCAAAAGCCTGTTCCTCGGCGAAGGCACGGTGCGCAATTACGTTTCGAGCATTCTCTCGAAGTTGAATGTGAACAACCGCGCCGAGGCGGCCGCCTATGCGGTGGAGCACAATTTGAGAGACTATATTTCCTGATATTTCGACAAGGGAATTCGATGAAGAGACACGATCGCAGTGCGGCGGAAAGGTGTCTCTTTTCGCTTAAAAGTAACGACTGATGAAGTTTTACAAATAAATACCGTAACCGCGTAGTTGGCGTTCTCGAACGCCAACGGGCGCGTAAGAGAAAGCGCCCTACGCAACATTACGAGATTATTTTGTTAAAAACCATAAGTCGGTACCACTATCAATACTATGTTCCCATTCGCAACCCTCACCGACAGCATCGTCACCCTGCGCCCGTTTGAATTCGGCGAAGAAGGCGAATTATTCGCCGCTGTAAAAGAGTCCCTGCCCGAACTAAACCCCTGGATGAGTTGGGCGACCGAACAGTACACTGCCCACACTGCCCACACTGCCCGCAACTTCATCGCCATCACGCGCAGCGAATGGTCGCGCGGGGGAATGTATTCGTTTTGCATCGCCCACGCCGCAACGAACCAAATCCTCGGCGGGTGCGGGTTGAGCCATTTTCACCCGGTGTATAAATTCTGCAACCTCGGTTACTGGGTGCGGACCTCCAAACATGGGCAGGGGATCGCCGGGCGCGCCGCAAGGCTTGCCGCAAAATTTGCATTTGAAAAAGCGAAAGCCATCCGCGCCGAGATCGTCATTGCAAAAGATAACCATGCCAGCAAACGTGTGGCGGAAAAGATCGGAGCGCACTACGAGGGGATTCTGCTCAACCGGATGACCGTCCGCGAGAGCATTTATGACGCCCACATGTTCTCGCTTCTCCCCGCAGACTTTGGGCTGGCTGCCGGACTTTGAGTGGAGATTCAACTGATAAGTAGAACGCCAAAAGAAACTTAACACCACAAGCCGACCGCCGACGGCGGACCGCGGTCTATGGTCTGCGGTCAATATCTGTAAAGAAACATTCGACGATTTACTTAGTGGTCTACGCAAAATTATTGGTATTTTCTACATTCAACCGCCGGCCCGTAATGAGTGGTCGGCGGCCAAATTTCGGAAGTTTTTCGTAAGTTCTGTGATATTCATTTAAAACATTTAGGCTATTGACGTTTTTCCGCGTTTTCTATATCATCAAAGAAACCAACAATCGAAAAGGAGAGAGAATCCATGAATGAATCCAAAGCAATTCATGAACGGAAACATGTATGGCGCGATGAGATCCTGCTCATCGTCGTCCTATGCGTGTTTGTAGGTCTCGTGTATGCCCTGGACAATACGCTCCAGCCCCAGTTCACGCCGTCCACCCTGCTGTTGACCGGGGTCTTTCTGGCGCTGGTGCCCGCTTTTATCTGGCTTGTTTTCTTTTATCTGCAAGACCGCGCCGAACCCGAGCCAAAGGGTTTTGTACTGGGCGTATTTGCGCTGGGCGCTCTTTTTGCCGCAGGCATCGGCATCCCTGTCGTCGAAGATTTATTCCGCACATCACACTGGCTTTTTACCGACACGCTATCCAAAATTATCGGCGGTATTCTGGTCGTGGGATTCATCCAGGAATACCAGAAATATGCCTCCGTTCGTTACAGCATCTACAACTCTGAAGAATTCGACGAACCCACCGACGGCGTGATTTATGCGACCGCCGCGGGGTTGGGATACGCCACCGTCTTGAACATCAACTTCGTCGTCTCGAATGGCGGCGTGGACCTGGGCGCGGGCATCATTCGCATGGCGGTGGTTGCGTTGGCGCAGGCGGCATTCTCCGGCATTACCGGGTACTTCCTCGGACGGGCAAAATTCGAATCCGAGCCGATCTGGTGGATGCCCCTGGGCATCACCCTTGCCGCCATTTTTAACGGCGTCTTCACCTGGCTGCAAGTCATCGTTACCCAGCCGACCATTACCCTGAGCGGCTCAACCACTCCGACATGGATGGGACTCGTACTCGCGGCGGTCGTTGCCTTTGCCACCACGGGCGTCATCCTCTGGCTGGTTCGCCGCAGCATCAAATCCCTGCAGGCAGGGAAGTAGGAGAAGCAGACATGGCTAACAAACAAGGTTCCCTCGGTGACCGCTTTGCGGAGCTCACCGTCGTACTCGTAACCGTGGTCGCGCTTGTAGCAGGCTGGTTCTATAAATCGAGCGTGGAAAATGCCTCGGTCCCGTTCGAGGCGGAAGGCGTCAGCGTCCAAGCCCCGAAGGGATGGCTGACATCCGATACTTCCGACGATGAACTACTTCGCACCGTGGATAGGAATTCGACCGGGTTCGGCACCACCTATGTGATCCGCCAGATTGCAACCACCTCCGAAGCAACCGCCTCCGAAGTGGCAAGCACGGTGGCTCTGGACCACGCCCAAAACCTGCTGGGTTTCAGCATGTTGGACCAGCAGGAGGTCAGGGACATCAACGGGCGCAATGCGTATATGATCACGTATGCCTTTGTGGAATCGAACCCGGATGTGACCCATGCGGCGATTCCCAGCGTAGTACGCGGCGCAGATTTCATCTACGTGAGCGGCGAACGCGCCATTGTCGTTTCCTTCCAGGCGGATGAGGCGAATTACGACCTTGACCTCGGCAGGTTCTATCGTTTTCTTCAATCCCTGGATTTTTCTTAGAATGAGGCTGGCATGAAACTCAAATCCCTCAGACCCCTTTTGGTATTTATTTCCATCCTTGCAATCGCCGCATTGGCTTGTCAGGGAGGTTCCCCGCAAGTGGAACCGGTCACACCGGAAAATCCTTCAAATACTCCCCCAACCGAAGCCGGTGATTTGACCTCTGGTACGCGCGCCAACCTGATCTCCGCCACCGTACAGATCTTCGGTTTGTTCAATGACGGCGGCGAACTCGTACCGGGTTACGTCGGCTCGGGCACGATCCTCTCCCCCAGCGGCATGATTCTGACAAATGCGCACGTCGCCAGCCCCGCCTCACAGGGCGAACCGGAAAGTGAGCCGGATGCGCTCGGCGTTGCCATCATTGTCTCTGAAGATAAACCGGCCGTACCCACTTATATTGCCGAAGTCCGCGCGGTGGATGGTTTTCTTGACCTTGCCATCATTCAAATCGTCTCGTCGGTCAACGGCACAGCGGTCGACCCCAACAGCCTGAACCTGCCCTACGTGCAAATGGGCAACTCGGATAACGTCCACGTTGGCGACGACATCAATATCTTCGGCTTTCCCTCCATCGGCGGCAATACCATCACCTTCACCAAGGGCACTGTCTCCGGCTTTTCATCCGAAGACCAGCTTGGCGACCGCGCCTGGATCAAAACCGACACCACCATCTCCGGCGGCAACTCCGGCGGTCTTGCAGCGGATAACAACGGCAATATCATCGGCGTGCCAACCATTGCCGCCGCCAGCCGCGAATCGGAGACCTCGGACTGCCGCCAGGTGCAGGATACCAACGGCGACGGGGTTGTAGACCAGAACGATAGCTGTGTTCCCATCGGCGGTTTCTTGAACGGCATCCGCCCGGTAAACCTTGCCCTTCCTTTGATCCAAGCCGCGCAGAATGGCAAGCAATACACCAGCCCATACACATCCTCCGGCGTGGTCAGCAACCCGGGGGGCGGTTCTGAATCTGCCACCGGTTTCGTCTGGCTCGATACCTCACCCAGTTCATCGGATAAATGCGATTGGACGAATGACACTGTCAATGGGTACCAAGGCGAGGTTTTATGTATCGCCGCGGGGTTCGAATATGCCGGCATGACCGACGGCGAAGTTTTGGTTGAATACTGGTATTTGAACGATCAACAGGTTGCTGAATACAGTTACGCGTGGGAATGGGGCGAAAGCGGACTCTTCGGAACCTTCCTGCCGAATGACGGCAACCCCATGCCAGACGGCTCCTACCGCGTGGAACTCTTCGCCGGGGATGCACAAACCCCGATGGGCAGTTCGCCCGAAGTGACGGTCAGCGGCAGTGGCAGTGGCGGCGGGAGCGGCGGACAGCCCCAACAGCCCTCCAGCGGCGACACTATCACCGTTTACGGTCTGATCTACGATGCGGCGACCAACAACCCGATCTCCGGCGCATATGTCTTCGTGCTGACACCCGGCACGACCTATGCCCAGTGGCAGAATTCGAATTTCAATGAAAGTTACGTCAACACCTTTATCGAGGTCGGCGCGAGCGGGGAATACAAGATTACCGGCATCCCACGCGAGACCGAGTTCACCCTCGTCTTTGCCGCGCAAGGGTATTACGACTCCTATGCCGACAACCTTGTGGCAGGTCCAAACGACCCGGACCTGAACGAGATCAATGTTGGGTTGAGCAAGTAAACGCGGAAAGTAGAAAGTTGTAAATGAAAAGCGCCTCTGAGAGATCAGGGGCGCTTTTGGATTATCTTCTTGAACGAAACACTATATCCATGAAAACAGAGGGGCTTTCATTTCTCCCCGCTGACCTTCATCCACGTTTTCTTCATCGTCAACGCATCCTCTTCCATGATGGGGCTTTCGCAGAGAATGCGCCCGCCGCATTTGAAATCACTCAGGGCTTTGAAAAGAGCTTTTAAATCCAAATCTGCTTCCTTTAACGGCAGGTGGTTCTTTTCCCCTTTCGGCCCGTACTCGATACCGGAAAGATGGATGTGTAAATTTTTCAAGGCTTTGTCTCCCAAATTCTTGCCGTACCGCTCCAGCAGGCGCGACCATTCATCATAAG
>DAOTXI010000375.1:0-6647 GCA_034435475.1 Anaerolineales bacterium | reverse complement strand
GAGCCACAGTCAGGTGCTCTGCCATTGAGCTACATCCGCCATGTTTATTACTCCAAAATCACTTTGGAAGCGGGCAAAATTTTACCACAATTCACCGCAAACTCAACACGGCAAGGAGTTCATCGTCAACCATTTCCCCGGTCTCCACAAATCCCAGGGATGCGTATAACTTCCGAGCAGGGTCATTCCCCGGTTCATAACTGATCCCAACCGCTTTCACACCGCCATCGGCGCGATAAGTTTCGAGGATCCAAGCCATGCCAAATTTACCATAGCCCCTGCCCTGATATTTTTCATCCACCATCAGGCGATAGATAAATCCTTGAAATCGCTGATTGGCAAGGTTATACGAGATCATCAAAAATCCAACTGGCACACTCTCATCGTATATGCCGTACGGGATCATATCCCAATGCCCTTCACCAAGAACGTCTTCACCAAATTTGGATTCCGCAATCGAATACAGGTTGGATGCAACAAAGTACTTCTGGTCGTCCCGTACCTTCAGGGCGATCAATTCCTTCCAGTTATCTTTTGTAACCGGACGAACCTCAGGCATTATTCAGGATTCCCCGAACAGATTCCAAGACCGCTTCTTTCTTGACCTGATCCTGTTCGCCCGTCCCCAGGTTTTTAACCACGACCAGACCTTTTTCCGCCTCATCCGGACCAACCACCAAGGCGACCTTCATCTTCATCTTGTCTGCAAACTTGAACTGTTTGGGCAGTTTCGCCGGCTCGGGGTAAACCATTGCGTTCAAGCCCGCCGCGCGCAGTTCTGCCGCCAGCGCAAAAGACTGCATCCACAGTTTTTCGTCGAAGACCGTCACCAAGACCTGAGCCGGGCTGGGGATGAACTCCGGCACAAGACCTGCCTCCTGTAAAATAATGCCAATGACCACATCGCCCATCGCAAACCCCACACCGGAGAGCGGATTTCCGCCCACGTCAGCAAGCAGGTTATCGTAGCGTCCGCCGCCGAAGATGGCGCGTCTCAATGAGCCGGTCACGTCGAAGGCTTCGAAGACGGTGCCGGTGTAATAAAGAAGTCCGCGCATAATGTTCGGGTCGAATTTGACATATTCTTTCACGCCTAGGGCTTCAAGCGCGGCGAAGAGACGGGTCAATTCCTCGCTTTTCTTCCAGAGATCAAAATTTCCGAGGATATCTTTCAACCCATCCAGTTGAGTTTGATTCAAGCCAAGGTCGAGCGCGTACGCCTCCCACTTGGCAGATTCCATCTTGGTGCGGCGGTCCACCAGGTTCGACACGTCGAGCCGTTTTTCCACGGGGATTCCCAGTGCATCGAATTCAGAATCCATCAGGCGGCGATTATTCACGTAGATCAGAGCCCGCTCCGGGCTGAGTCCGACCGAGCGCAGGAACGTCGCACCGACGGCGATCAACTCCGCATCCGCTTCCGGCGAGTTGACTCCCAACATGTCCACATTCCACTGGAAGAACTCGCGGGTACGTCCTCTTTGGGGCTGCTCATATCGCCAGAATGGACCGAAAGACCACCAGCGCACCGGAAAGGTCAACTCGCCCTGTTTCGCCGCGATCATACGAGCCAATGATGGCGTGAGTTCAGGGCGCAAGGTGACAAAGTCTCCACCGCGGTCTTCAAAAGTGAAAGACTGTTTCTTAACCAGCTCCTCGCCTGATTTCGCCGCGTATAGGTCAATGGTTTCGATGAACGGCGCTTCCCATTCCTGATACCCGAAAACCTGCGAAGCAGACCGAACCTTATCGTAGATAAAGTTCCGCAGCGCCATTTGTTCCGGGTAGAATTCTCTTGTGCCTTTAACTGCCTGAATCTTGTTCGCCATGAATGCTCCAATTCGCAAATTTTATCATGCTTTATTTTCAAAATTCAGCCAATGAATTTTGGTATAATATTTCGTTAACTGATGTTGCGCGTAGGGGCGACCCCCGCCCACGCCTACGAAAACTTTGTTGCAGTGATAAGGGTCACCCTGCGTGAGCGATGCAACTACGTACAAAGGGCGACCCTTTGTTACATTCCGAGGTTTTATGGGATTCTGGCGGGTCGCCCCTACGGAAAATTGTGTAAAGTGAATTAATAATTCAAGGAGAAACAAATGAAAATTGATTACCAGGAACCCAGCAAAGACCTCTTAATGAGAATTGACATTCACGAAAAATACGGTTCAGCCAATATAGATGTTTGGACAAACGACCTGCTCAAACCACAGGCGGGCATGAGCATTCTCGATGTGGGCTGCGGCGCGGGAAAACTCAGTTTTCTCTTCGACGACTATACCAACAAGCAGGCAAAGATCACCGGCGGCGATTTCTCGAACGAATTACTCGACAAAGCCCGAGCCAAAAACAAGGAACGCGGCTCGAACATTGATTTTCAATTTTTGGATTTCAACGAGAAATTCAACTTTGCAGACAACACCTTCGATCTCTGCACCAGCGCCTTCGCCATCTACTACGCTTCGGATTTGAAATTTACATTCGGCGAGGCTCATCGCGTGCTAAAGCCCGGCGGACGGCTCTTCGTATCCGGTCCATTGCCTGAAAACAAGCAGATGTTCTACGACATTATCAAGGAAGCCGCCAATGCGACCATCCCGCCCATGCCCGGTTCCTCGCGCTTCAAGGGCGATATCTTCAACACGATTGATGGCATCTTCGCAAAAACTGAACTTCACAAGTTCGAGAATCACCTCACCTTCCCTGAAGTCGCGCCGTTCATTGATTACGTCCGCGCCTCGTTGAGCGAAGACCGCAAATTGTGGACTTCGATGTTCAACGGCAAGGATGAATACGAAGCCCTGATCGGCAAAATCACCGCCGTTGCCCAAAATTGGCTCGACCGCGACGGTAAACTGGTGATGACCAAGGTCGTCGGCGGAATTCTGGCGACGAAATAAATAAATTTACGCATCACGCATTACGAATTACATAATGCCTGATGCGTAATCCGTAAATCAACCCATGAACTTCTTCGGCAAACGAGTCCTTTTCCTCGGCGCACATCCGGACGATATCGAGATCGGATGTGGGGCTTTGATTCACCATATCGTCAAGAAGACCGAGATCCTTTGCGTCACCCTCTCCGATAACCAAAAGAATCCCGACTTAAAGAAGGTGAAGGAAGAGCATCTTGCCTCGATGAAAATTCTCGGCGTGCCAGAGGAGAAGATCGTCTTCGGTCCATTTCTGACACGGGTTTTCCCTGATTCACGGCAGGATATTCTTGAGTATTTTCTCAAACTGCGCAAAGATTTCAACCCGGACCTGATCTTCACCCACTCCAGGCAGGATGTCCACCAGGACCATAACACCATGACCGACGAAGCCCTGCGCGCCTTCCGCGGAATCACCGTGCTGGGTTTTGATGTGGTCCGTTCATCGTATGGCTTCTTCCCACATTTTCTTGTCGAAGTGACCGAAGAGGACGCAAACAAGAAGATCGAAGCGTTATCGAAATACGAAACCTACCGTGACCGTTATTACTTCAACAGCGAATTGACGCGCTCCATCATGGTGCGCCACGGGGCGCTGGCGGAAATTCCCCTTGCGGAAGGGTTCGATATACTGAGGATTGTGGGGCGGTTTTCGATTTCAGATTGAAAGTTTACGGCCGCTTCAGGAAAGAGGAAGCATGGAACACAAAACCCTTTATGCAGAACTCACCCACAGCACAGAAACACTCCGGGCTTTGCTATCAGGCGTCAGCGCGGAAGAGGCGCGGGCGAAGCCATCCAAAGGAACATGGTCCATCCTCGAAGTGACTTGTCACCTATACGATGAAGAGCGGGAAGATTTCCGCGAACATTTGGATTTTATATTGCACCGTCAACATGAAGAGTGGCATTCCATCGCTCCGCAGGCGTGGGTGAAACTGCGAAAATACAATAAGCAGGATTTCGGAAAAATGAAGACAAAATTCTTCCGTGAGCGGACGAAGTCGCTGACCTGGTTGAAAACTTTGAAGAATGCGGATTGGAACGTCACCTACAAATCAAAGTGGGGTCTGATGCGGGCGGGAGATATGTTTGCCTCGTGGGTGGCGCATGATAATTTGCACATCCGCCAGTTGATCGAATTGCGACGCTGGCATATTGAGCAAATGACCAAACCTTATAAGATCGCCTACGCGGGAGATTGGTGATAAAACAATAAGGCTCTTAAGGAGTTGCAAGGAGTTGCGCTGGTCGGAATGTGCCATATGCCCAAGTTACAACTCCAAAAAGGCGCAAAACTCGGATTTCATTTCAATCAAGCGCTTTGGCAAGTTCACAGTTGAAGTAACCGCACTGCATCCGCACCGCGGTGCATGTGTCTCTCGCTCAGCATGACTCGACGAGTCGGTCACATCCCCAACCACTGACCCGCCATCTTCGGAAGATTCGCAATCGGACCCTGCCGCGCGGTGCAAGGCGGCAATGACTCAAGGAACAGCCTGCCATACTGCTTGGTCAGCACGCGGCGGTCAAGAATAGCAACGATGCCGCGATCCGACGCGGTGCGGATGAGGCGGCCGAATCCCTGACGGAATTTGAGGATGGCTTCGGGCAGGTAGTATTCGTTGAACGAGTCTTCGTAGAGTTCGGAACGCGCCGAGATGATCGGGTCTGACGGGACTTCAAAGGGCAGTTTGGTAATGAAGACCACCGAGAGCGAATCGCCTGGCACGTCCACGCCCTCCCAGAAGGAACGGGTTCCGAGCAAAACAGCCCGGTCTGTGGTTTTGAAGGACTCCAACAGGGCGTTCGGCGAAGCGCCCCCATCCTGCTCATAGACGTAAATATCCTCACGCGCCAGCGGACCCGTGACAGCCTGCGAGGTTTTCTTCAACGCGGCGTAGGAGGTGAACAGCACCAGCATCCGCCCGCCGGTGGCTTTGGCGGTGGAGATGACCGCGCGTTCGAGCATCTGCTGGTAATTGAAGGCGTTCGGCTCGGGCATGTCGTTGGCGACAAAAAGTAACGTGCTGGATTCGTAATCAAAGGGTGAACCCAAAGAAAGCACGTCCACTTCGTCCGCGTCGAGCGTGTTGCGGATGTAGTTGAACTCACCATGAGTGGTCAGCGTGGCAGAGGCAAGAATGACGCTGGCTTTTTCATACCAAAGATGTTTCTGTACCAGCGGACCCACGCGCAATGGCGCAGCGTTAAGTGACAATCTCTCCCCCCGCGGGTTGACTTCGATCCAGTAGATCAAGTCGTTAGTCGGCTTGTGCATCAAGCCCGAGGCGGCAGCTTCGGCTTCGGTCATGCGGCGGATCAACGTCGCCAGGCTGCCCATCACATCTTCCACTTCGTCGTGACCGTCGTTATATAACTCGCCGAGGTTTTTGTAGATTTCATCGAGCGTCTTGAGTAAATTCCCCATCGTCTCGCTGATCTGCCCCCACAGCATTTCGAGGTCGTCCCAGCCGTTGAGAGTCCGCGCGGCGGGGGTGATGCGCATCTGCCACGAGTAATTGCTTTGCTGTTGTCCTTCACGTTGGGCTTTGATGAATTCGCCGAGGTAAAGAAAAAACTCCTTCGCAAGTTGCTCAACGCGGAACGTCTGGTCTGTGGCGCGTTTGGATTTTTGTTGCAGTAACCCAAAATCGGATGGGCGCAAAGAGTCGTGGGTGTCGGTCAGGATCGTGCCGAGCAATCCCGACGATGAACCGCCCAATTCCTTCAACATGCGGTCAAGGTCGCCTTGAGTCATGCGGAACGAGAGCGCATTCGTCACCGCGGATTCCATGTGATGCGCTTCGTCCACGATCAGATAATCGTATTCGGGTAAAACCTTACTGCCCGTCGAAACATCGGAAAGAAGCAGGGCGTGATTGACGATCAGCAGATGGGAATTCAACGCCGCCTGCTTCGCCCGATGGAAAGGACACGCGCCTCCCATCCGCCCGAGGCAGGTTTCTGTGGTGCAGGCATCGTCCTCCGCTGAGAGTCTGGTCCACACCTCACGCTCAAGCGGACCCTGCAAATTCAAATCGTTTCTGTCGCCGGAGGTATTCTCCACCTGCCAGACGATGATCTTCGCCAGCACGCGCATTTCTGTCGCGTTGGACGGTCCATGTGTGCGCAGGTATTGGGTGCGGCGAGGACAGAGATAATTCGAGCGTCCCTTCAACACGGCGGCGCGCACTCCCAAATTCAACGCGGCTTGCAGGTCGGGGATGTCCTTCTTTATAAGTTGATCTTGCAGGTTGATGGTGTTTGTTGAAACAACGACACGTGTGTTGTTCTGATAAGCGAACAACGCCGCAGGGACGAGATATGCAAAGGATTTACCAACCCCGGTTCCCGCCTCGACCATGAGGTGGTTGCCGGTCGAAAGGGCATTTGCCACCGCCTTGAGCATCTCCACCTGTTCGACGCGGTGTTCGTAGGCTTCAAAGTATTGAGAAAATAATCCGCCGTATTCGAGAATCGAAGCGGCTTCCTCCACATCGAGCGGAGTCGGTTCCTCGTTGCGCGTGACCGGGGGGGCATCTTGCCCGGGAGCAGAATCAAATATCGGCTTGGGATGAGAGGCGCGGCTCTTCGTCGTCTTCTTAGGCTGAATCCCTTCTTTCATCCTCGCCTTCAAGGCTTGCTCGAAGACCCATCCCGAATCCCAGTTGACGAAGTTGCCGAGGTCGGCGATCTCTTCGAGGG
>DAOTXI010000374.1:0-4095 GCA_034435475.1 Anaerolineales bacterium | reverse complement strand
TGTATGAGCTGACCGACCAGGAGCTTGCCACGCGTGTGGAGGAACTCTCGGTCATGCAGCGCATCGACCGCGAGTTGAATGCCAGCCTCGAAATGGACCGCGCCATGCGCATCACCCTCGACTGGGCGCTCCGGCAGTCCGGCGCCGAGGCAGGGTTGATTGGTATTCTGGAAGAAGAGCAGTTGCGCGTGATGGCGCATCAGGGACTGGATGAACAAATGGCGTCTCTGGGTGAGCGTTTATTGATGAAGATCGAACTTCCCGCCATGACCGCCGCCATCGAGACCGGGCAGCCGCAGAACGTGGAAGTGGCGCTCGAAGCCTCCAGAAACAAATTGTTGATGGCGTCGCAGAATCAGATGGTCATTCCGATCCGCCGCGAAATGACAGTGATCGGTTTGCTATACCTTGAAAGTTCCGGCAATTACCAGGCAGATGTTGACTTCCTAACCCGCCTGACCGACCATGCCGCCATCGCCATCTCGAATGCGCAGTTGTATGGCGAAGTCCAGCGCGCCAATAATGCCAAGAGCGAATTTGTCTCGCTTGTGGCGCATGAATTGAAGAATCCGATGACATCCATCAAGGGGTATACCGATCTTCTGGCGAGCGGCGCGGTGGGGCAGATCACCGAGATGCAAACGAACTTCCTCAACACCATCAAGTCCAATGTCGAGCGCATGTCCACTCTTGTTTCCGACCTTAACGACAACTCTAAGATTGAAGCCGGGAAATTGCGACTCGAATTCAAGGCGACAAAAGCCCCTGATCTGGTGGAGGATGTCATCCGCACCTTTACTCGTCAGTTGGAGGAAAAGAAGCAGACGCTCACCCTCAATATGTCTGCGAACCTGCCTGCCATGTGGGCTGACCGCGTCCGCGTGGCACAGGTTTTGACCAACCTTGTTAGCAATGCCTACAAATACACGCCGGAGGGCGGCTCGATTATTGTGGGCGTAGAGGCGGATGCAAACCATTGGGACCCCGATGGCGCGCCGCGAGTTCTGCATCTATGGGTGAAGGACAGCGGTATTGGCATGGCTCCCGAAGACCAGCAAAAGATATTCCAGAAATTTTTCCGTTCCGACGATCCCAAGGCGCGCGAATCACCGGGGACGGGTCTTGGCTTGAACATTACCAAAAGCCTTGTTGAAATGCAGGGCGGCAAAATATGGTTCGAGAGTGAATACAGGCAAGGGACGGCATTTCACTTTACCGTTCCCGTGGCTGAGGAGTAGAAATCGAGATGTCACTTATCGCATCGGTCGGAGTCGCTCAGGCGTTGGATGGGCGTGAAGCGGGGTTGCAGGCTGCGCACCAGGCATTGAACCGCCTTGGGGCGAATGCTCCTGGCTTGGGGCTGGTAATCGCTTCCCATCAATATCGGGCGGCGGAAGTGCTGAATGGCGTCTCCAGTCTGTTGGGCGATACGCCGTTGATTGGCTTCAGTTCCCCCGCCGGGTTGACCGGTGACGGACATCACCCGCACTCGGTTGTGGTCGCTCTTTTGAGCGGCGATTTTCAAGCCGAGACGCTCTGGCTTCCGGGGTATGCGCAGTCGGGGCGTGAGACAGCTTCGAGGGTCGAGAGCCATGCTTCGGCGCGGGTTGAGCGGCAATCCATCCTTTTCTTTGCAGATGGGTTCAATGGGGATGCGGAACAATTTTGCAACGCGCTTCCCACGGCTTTGAGCATCAATGGCGCGCTTTCGAGCGGAGATTTGCACACGGGAAACACCTATCAGATGGTCGGCAGCCAGACCGGCGCGGGTGGGTTGACCGCCGCCTTTCTGCGGGGCGGAATCACCGTCGGCGTCGGGGCGGATCATGGCTGGGACCCGGTGGGGAATCAGTTTCGAGTGACGCGTTCACGCGGCTTTTGGGTGCGCACATTGGATGGACGTCCCGCTTCGGAGGCGTACGCAAACCTGTTTGGTTATCCCGCGCGTGATTGGGCATTCCCGCCGCTTAGTTACCTTGCCCGTTTGTATCCGCTCGGAATGGAGCATCAGGATGAATTGGTCGTCCGCGCGCCGATTCGGGTGGAGGCGGATGGCAGTTTCCGCATGAATGCAATGATCCGCGACGGTATGGATGCCTTTTTACTGGTCGGCAGCCGCGCATCCTGTGAGCGGGCGGCAAAGTCAGCGGCTCAACATGCGCTTCTTCAACTTGGGGACTCAAAACCGCGCCTCGCTCTGGTGCTTGTAGACGTTGCCTGGCAGATGCTTCTTAAAGCCCAGCCCGGCGCAGAGATTGCGGCAGTTCAGGAAATTTTGGGCGAGTCTGTTCCGGTTGCCGGGGGGTACACCCTGGGACAGGTGATTACCTCGAACGAGGAATCGAAGCCAAAGTTTCTCAACCAGCATATTGTTGTCATTGTGTTCGGAGAACTGCCGGACGTTGATTGAAAAATAACCCTGTTTCTTCGTGTAGTCAAGAATACAGACCCCTGCTCCATCCACCTTGCAAGACGGTTAACCCGTCCCTGCCCGGTCTCATGTATACTGAAACCACATTGGAGCAACGGGTATGGCTGGCAAAAAAACCCCTATAAAGAGACCAAAGACCGCCGCCGAACTGGATATTCAGGCGGGAAATGACAGCGTCGCTATCGGCGGTTCCATTACAGATAGCGCGATCATCCACGGGCAGACCATCGTCCTTGCAGACCGGTTCTGGCGGGACCTTCAGCCTGCCCTTCCAACCGAGACCATCAAGCAAGCGACGGCGGCTTACCTCTCCTACCTCACTGACCGTCATTATTTTTTGAGCCTGAAAGGCATGGGGGTTTCAGACCGGATTCCGCTGAAACTAAAACTGCTCGATTTGTACGTCCCGCTTAAGGCGCGAAAGGAATTGCCGGAAGGCGAGACCTGGAAGCGCGATCTCAGCCTTGCAGGCAGGGATGTGGCGGATTATGAAGATCCCCTGCATTTTGGCGACCCTGTTCCCTTGTTGGACGTTCTGAAAAGTTATTCCGGCGTGATCGTGTTGGGCGATCCCGGCGCGGGCAAGACCACTTTCGTAAAATACCTTGCTGTGCGCCTCGCCCGTGGAGAAGGAAATCAGATTGGGTTGAACGATTACCTGCCCATTCTGCTTCCGCTGGCGGCATATGCCAATGCTTTGCAGACGAAAGACATCCGTCTCGACGATTTCATCGCAGACTATTTCTCCTCCATTGGCTCCGATCTGCCCGTTGGACCAATGTTGGGCGAAGCGCTCAAAGCCGGGCGCGCCCTGATCCTGTTGGACGGCTTGGACGAAGTCCGCGATCTGAATCTGCGCAATACGGTCGTCGAGCGCGTGGTGGATTTTTACACCTTTCACCGTCATCAGGGAAACAAGTTTGTGTTGACCAGCCGCGTGGTGGGGTATCGCGCCGTGCGCCCTTCGGCGGAAGACCTGGCGGAATGTACCATTGTTGATTTCGAAGAGGACGAGATCGAGCACTTCGTCACCCGCTGGACGAGCGCGCTCGAAAAACAGGCGCAGGGTCATACGTCGGTCGCTCAAGCAGATGCCGAAACCGACCGCCGCGAACTGCTGGATGCCATCCATCACAACCCCGGAGTGAGGCAGCTTGCTTCGACTCCTTTATTGTTGACCATTCTCGCGTTAATGAAGCGTCAGGGTGTGACCCTGCCCGAACGGCGCGTTCAACTTTACGACCAATATGTCACAACCCTGCTTTCCACCTGGAATCGCGCCCGCAGTTTGAGCGGACGCGCTCCCGGCAGGGATATTGACGAGATTCAAACCGTGCGCATCCTTGCGCCGCTTGCCTTGTGGATGCATGAAGTCAGCCCGGGGGTGGGGTTGGTGAACCGCGAGGATATGCGCCGCAAACTGGAGGAACTCTTCCACGAGCGAGGCGATGCTTCTCCGCACCAGGCGGCGCGCCAATTTTTGCAGGATGTGCGCGAACACGCCGCCCTTCTGCTCGAACGCGGACCCGGCGAGTACGGTTTCATTCATCTCACTTTCGAAGAGTACCTTGCCGCGGTTGCGCTTGCCTTAAAGGGGCAGGGCGATTCAAAACCGATCATTGACACATTGTCGCGTCATGTCGGCGAACAAGCCTGGCGCGAAG
>DAOTXI010000373.1:0-8027 GCA_034435475.1 Anaerolineales bacterium | reverse complement strand
TTGGTGATCTCGGTCTCGTGCGGAGCGCCGAAGTCCATGCCCCATTCGAACTTGAGCAATTCCTTGCGTTCGGGGTCGGTCTCTTTTTCGTAGAGTTCGATCAGATATTTCGCGGCATCGTCATAAGACATGCGCGGGAAGGGTCCGGTGATGCTTTCTAATTTGCTCAAATCGCGCCCGAGGAATTTCAATTCGGCGGAGCAATCTTTCAGCACGGACTGGGCAATGTGGGTGATGAGACCTTCTTCGATGTCCATGAGCTGGTCGAGGTCGCAGAAAGCGATCTCGGGTTCGAGCATCCAAAACTCGGTCAGGTGACGACGCGTCTTTGACTTCTCCGCCCGGAAGGTGGGACCGTAGCAGTAGACCTTCCCGAACGCGAAAATATTCGCCTCGTTATACAGTTGACCGGTCTGCGCTAGGAAAGCAGAGCCTTCGTCGAAGTATTCGGTCTCGAAAAGCGTGGTTGTGCCTTCGGCGGCGGCGGGGGTGAGGATGGGGGTGTCGAGGTTGAAGAAGCCCTGACCATCCAAATACTCGCGCACCGCAGACATGACCCGCACGCGCACGCGCAAGATCGCCCACTGGCTTTGCATACGGATCCACAGGTGACGGTTGTCGAGCGCGAAATCCACGCCGTGGTCTTTGAGCGCCATCGGGTAGTCGAGCCCAGCGGCTTGGACGACCTGCAAATCCTTGATGCCGACCTCGAACCCGCCGGGGATGCCAGGCGCGCGCTTATCTTCGCGGACCGAGCCGGTGATGATCACCGACGATTCCTGCGGCAGTTTGGAGATGGTCTCGAAGAGTTCGGGCGAGAGGTCACCTTTGAAGGCAACGCACTGAATGAAGCCCGAGCCATCGCGGATGAGCAAAAAGACCAGCTTGCCCTTGTCCGTGCGGTTGTAAACCCAGCCCTTGAGGATGACGTCCTGCCCGACGTAATTTGAAATTTTTGAAACGCTGACGTGTTCGGTCATGTAGGGAATTCCTTTAATACGGTAATTTGTGCAATTATATTACAAGTGGGCGAAAGAAATGCCCCTCTTGTAGTGAGGGGCATTTGTGGGATTTTTATCAATTTTTATGCGAAGACAGTAGATACGCGTCGCGATAGCTCTCGTTGTTCTTCTGTTTTAATCGATTACCTTGACCTTCAAACGTAACGGTAGTTTTTGCGCCTGTGCTAACAGTTGTATTTATTAATCTGCTCGGCTCAGGCACATACAAACCATCTTCGATCAAACTTTCAATAAAATCCACCATGGCAAGTTGCAGGTCTTTGATGGCTTCTTCGCGGGTTTCACCCTGACCAAAGCAACCGTCCATTTCAAGGACACGGGCAAAAAAGATAGGTTGATCGTCTGTGTTTTCTTCGATGGAAGTCATTAATAAATAAGGGCGTTGAGCCAATTGCTCGGCTTGCATACGCAAATCCATGGTTAACCTTCACTTTCTTTTTGGAGTTCCAATAACTTCTCGACTAATTTTACCGCAAATTCAACATAGCCTTTTGCGAGCTGGCGGTGACGCGGAAGTGTTGCTCGTAGTTCGGGAAACTTTGGATGTTTGAAAATATCATGGTTGCCACCATGTTTGATAACGAAACCAAACCCCTCATATAGTGTATCGAGGTCTGCCCGTTTCCAATTGGATTTGGAGTTTTTCATTTGCTCCAAAAGTTTCTCGGCTTTGGAGGGCATGTTGATTTACTCCCTTGGTGGTTTTGGCGGTTCAATTTGGTTCACGTAAAGACTCAACTCGGATTTATAGTCTTTTTCCACCATAAGTACGAATTGATAAATTCCAGGCTTTGGAAAGACAACATCTTTTAGCTCGAAAATCAAATTTACTTCAGGTTTCCTGCCTTTTTCGCCTCTTGGTATCTCGAACTGACCAGACATATCCATTATCTGGTTTCCGTCCTCATCTAAGAGTTTTATAGTGAAGTCTCTAACTTGACCATACTCTCCCAACTCTGCCCCCAATTTCCCGACCAAATGCATGGATGAATGGCGGGCGGGAAAGCTGTAAGAGAAAATATCATTAAATATTCCCATTACATTGAGCTTTCCGTCGCCAGTAATGTTGGCATAATCTGCGGCTAGAAATAATAGTGGTCTCATTGTTTCTCCTTTTAGGAAGAATATATCCCGATTTGTCCGAACCGAATTATACAACCATATCGATTACCTTACACTTTGTTTTTGGGATGCTGAAAACGCGGATGAACGCAGATTTTTTTGACAAAACGCCCAAAAAAACACCTTGAATCCGCGTTTTCCGCGCTCGTCCGCGTCCTGATTTAAGAGTGTAAGGTAATCAGACAACCATATTTACTTCTTTCATCAATCTCTTCTCTGGCTCATTGAGACTTGCCGTGATTAAAACCTTTGGTACACGGATTTCACGGAAAAAAGGGATGAACACGGATTTTTTATAAAAAATCCGTGCAACTCCGTCAACTCCGCGTAATCCGTGTACGGAATCACGGCAACTATCAGAGAACCTCTTCTCTCCAAATCCTTTATCAAGGTGTATAGTTCTCAAAAAAGGAGGTAGTCACCTTCAAGATGACTGCCTCCTTGCCTTCCCTACTTCAAATACTTATCCATCCACCGCAAAATGTGATTAAGCCGCGCAATGCGCCGGTCCGTCCTCCCGACGCGCGAGAGCCCATGCGGTTCTTCGGGGAAACGCACGAACTCCGTCTCCACGCCAGCGCGTTTGAGCGCCACGAAGGCTTGCTCACCCTGCTCAATCGGACAGCGATGGTCATGCTCATTATGGATGATGAGCGTGGGCGTCTTGGTTTCGCCCAAATATTTCACCGGCGACATGTTCCAGAGTTTATCCATGCTCTCTTGCGGCGAGCCAGATTTTGCCCAGAACTGGAAGATCCAATTGAAATCGCTCGAGCCCCACATGCTGACCCAATTGGTGACACTACGCTGTGCCACAGCCGATTTGAAGCGATTGGTATGCCCCACGATCCACAGCGTCATAAATCCGCCGTACGAGCCGCCGGTCACGCCCATGCGTTTGGAGTCGATGTATGGCTTCCGTGCCACGAGGTCAGCGAACTTCATCAGGTCGTCATAGTCGGGTCCGCCGAAATCGCCCCAGATCGCCTTCGAATGTTTTTCGCCGTAGCCCCGTCCGCCGCGCGGATTGGTGAAGTACACCACGTATCCGTTCGAGGCGAAATAATTGAACTCATGCATGAAGAACTTGCCGTACTGCGTCCACGGTCCGCCATGAATTTCAAAGATGGACGGATAGGTTTTATTCGGGTCAAAATTGGGCGGGAACATGATCCAGCCTTGCAGGTCGGTGCCGTCCGCGCCTTTGTACCAAACCTCTTCCACCTTGGGCAACTTCACCGAGGCAAAATAATCGCGGTTGATATGCGTCAGATAGCGCACCGTACTGCCGCCGATCTCACGCAAATGGACTTGCGGCGTGTCGTACTGGCTGCCATAAAAATACGCTACATGCTTTTGGGATTTGTCGAACGAGACGGTTCCCAGCGCCCCACCTTCGCCGATCACTTCCGTCATATTCTTGCCTGCGATGGCGATCCGCCTCAAAACCGTGGACCCGTGAACTGCTGCCTGGAAATAGATGCTTTTTCCATCGTTCGACCACACCGGCGCAACCGTCTCCGCTGAGCCGAAATCGGTGATGATATCTGCTATGGTATGCAGGTCATATTTCTTGGTCAGGTTTCGGGCAAGCTCAGAGCCGTCTACAGGCACGACCCATAAGCTGTTGTTCTGGTAATCCAGATGTTCGCCTTCCGTACCGAGATAGGCAAGCCATTTGCCATCCGGCGAGAAAGAAAGCATGGACTTCGACCCCAACGGCGTATTCTCAAGTTTGCGCGGCTTGCCTCCATCCGCGGGCATGAGGAAAATGTCATCATGCCCAGGAAAAGCATCAGGCTCCTCCGAACGATTGGATACAAATGCAATTGTCCTGCCATCGGGTGAGAAAGTGGGGGAGGTCTCATCGTGAACTGCGCCATCCGTCAGTTGCTTGCCTTTGCCCGTGCGCGCATCGACAACCCAGATATGAGTCCGCTCGTGGGGGAGGTAGCCGTAGCCGTCCATTTTGTAAAAGAGGCGCGTGTAATGACGAACCACCACGCCAAGCTTTTTCTTTTGCTCATCCTTCTCGCGTTCCAGGGCTTCCGCATCCGTTTTGCGGATGGTACATAGCAGTTTGCGTCCATCGGGTGACCAGCCTGCAATGCTGATCTCGCCGTCAATGGATGTCAACTTGCGCGCCTCGCCACCATCGAACGGGATGATATGAATCTGGGCAGGTTTGCCGTTCCCATTGCGGCTGGAAAGAAAGGCGATCGTGCTGCCATCCGGTGACCAGCGCGGCGATGAATCGGATTGGTCGCCATAGGTGAATTGACGCGGCTGACCGCCTCCGCTTGGGACGATCCACAAGTTTCCATATTTTTTCTCGGTCTTGCGCTCCACTCGCTGCAGGCGGTAAATAACGTGACCGCCATCGGGTGAAATGCGCACATCAGAAAGTTGTTGCAGGGAATACAAATCTTCTGCAGTGATCAAGCGTTTCTTTGGGGCTGGCATGAGATACTCCTTTTCGGAATGTTGTTTCGAGAAATGCAGTTAGATTGTATAACATCTGATACAAAAAGTGACAGTCACCTTTAGGGCGCTGTCACTTTTATGGTTTAATTATTCTAGTTTTTTTATCTAGCTTGCTTGAGCTTCATCCCAAAAAGCCAGCGGATTCCATTCCAGCGCCGAATAAGTTCATAAGTAAACAGCGTCAAAAGCGTAACGATGATTACAATCAATGGATATTTTACTTCGACAGCGGCATTGAGCTGAACAACAAAATAGCCAATTATCACGCTGAAAGGCATGTGCAATAAATAAAAGGGCATTGCCGCTTCGCTCGCATACCGCAGAATAGGATTGGCGAAATTCAAAAAGCGATGCCCCAGCCCAAGCATTGCCAACGTCAACGCCCAACGCCCCAATTGATAGATAAGCCCCAACACCAGCCAGGGCGCAGTCCATTGCGCAAACGTGCGGATCGGGAAAATGATATTGATCCCAGCCGCAACAATACCAAACGCCAACACACCCCAAGTCAATTTATCAACGGCGGTTTGAAAGCGCGTATCGCTTGCAAACACAAACCCAAAAAAGAAAAGCTGGAAGTAATACAGCGGATTCATGTCGCCGAGGATTCCTGTCGCGGCGGCAAGAGTCAACGGGATGCCGGGCGCGATCAGACTCAGGGGAGATTGAGCCGCCGTTCCCCAGCGTTCGATTACGCTTCTGCCTTTTTCCGTTCTCAGCCATTGAAGGAGGGGCAACCCTGCCACAGAAAAAACAAACAGGAACAAAATGAACCACAGGTGTGCGGGTGTGAAATTCCCTGTCATGCCATCCAACCGATTCAGGTCAATATGAAAAAATCTTGTATATCCTGCTGTCCATGAAAAAGAATCACTATGCTGAATATGGATTGTCAAAGGAACATAAGTAAGCAACCCAACCACCAGCGGAAGGAACAGCCGCCAAAAGCGTTCACGGATATATTCTCGCCCTGAGCGATGACCAAGCGCGAAATAGGTTGCCGCCCCTGCGATCATAAACAACATCGGCATATGCCACATGTGGATGAAGCCTGTTACTTCTGCCAGCACGCGGCTATTGACCGAGTCTCGAATATACATGATGGTAAAAGGCTCGAACACAAAGATCAAGGCTACATGAAAGGGCACGAGCAATAACACGCCCAACACCCTTAGCCAGTCGAGATCGTAACGTCGTTCAGTATTTGTTTTCATAGAGAAAATCCTTCTTATTTTGTGATTTACGGCTTTGCTTCAATCGAATGGAACATGCCAAGGATGTTTCGCTGGCTGTTTACGATCGTAATTCCCGCCGCTTCGATCAGTTCCAGCGGGTTTTGATTCCAACGACAGCCTGCATGGTCTTCGTAATGCTGATACTCATGGCGGTCTTGATACCTTGCGAGCCACGGCATGGAACTATGACCATGTTCCAGAAGCAGGATCAAGCCGTTCGGTCGGCAGACGCGTTTCATTTCCCGCAAGGCTTGCGTTGGGTTTGGGAATGTGCATGTGGATAAGGTCGAGACCACTGTATCGAAACTTTCATCTGGAAATTCAAGGCGCTCGGCATCCATTACCGCAAGATTCACATGGAGATTATGTTTGTGTGCATTTTCGTGTGCAACCTTCAACATGTTGGGGCTTAGATCAACGGCGGTGATGTTGCCGCCTGCGGGAAAGATGGCAAAGTTCGCACCGGCGCCGCAGGCAACCTCCAGAATATAGCCACTGGCTTTTGAAAGGAGCTTCTTTCTCAATCGCGCCACGCCGAGAATGTGCTGGTCGAACCAAGCCTTTTTTTCGTAGCGTTCGGCGAGTTCATCATAGGCATGTTGAAGTTGAGTCAGCGTTAATACGGCACTATGCGAAATGCGTTGAGGTTTGCAAGTTTTACCTTTAGGGGATGTTGCTATTTTCATGACTGCTCCTGTTTGTTATACTGTGTAACATTAGCCATATTGTAGCCAGCCTGTTGAGTAAGTCAATTGCGGATATGCCGTTGTTGTAACAAAAGTTATAAAAAACCATATTTTGTAACAAAAGTGAGTTTGCCATGCCAGAAAAATCCCCTGTAAAGATCGACCCCCGTGTTAAGCGTACACGCCTTTTGTTGCGCAATTCATTAACTGCGTTGATCTTGAAAAAAGATTTTGCTTTGATCACGATCAGGGAGGTGACAGATCAGGCTGAAGTAGCCTACATCACTTTTTACAGACATTATGAAAGCCTGGATCAATTGTTGATGGAAGTGTTGGAGGATGGGCTGACGGGGTTGATGGCGCATATCGAAACCCTGGCAAAACAATCAGACACCGCTTCGCTTGAAGTGGAAGGTCGGCTCATTTTCGAGTACATTGCCCAAAAGGCAGATCTGTTTCGCATCCTACTTAAGAGTCAGAGTGTGGCGCGTATTCGCAAAAAAGTTATTCATACTATTGCCACTATTTTTAAAAGATCTTGCGCTCCGTTGACGAAGTTGGGAAATCAAATAACGATTGCGATAGCCGCAAACCATATTGCAACTTCTTTGCTATCGCTTATTGAGTGGTGGCTGGAAAATAATATGAAACCGGTACCTGTGGAAATGGGAAAAATCTATAAAAGCTTGATCATCGATTCGACAATCCGGGCGGTTGTCTCGTTGGGCGTCTAACTCAAAGTAAGTATTTTGATATGTGAATATAAAAAGAGGCAGTCGCCTTTAAAGTGACTGCCTCTTTTTCCTACTTCTTCCGCTCTTCCAAACCCTTCACCATCAATTCCTTTGCCACGCTTGGGTCAGCCTTCCCCTTCGTTGCCCTTGCCACCTGTCCCATGAACCACTGGAATAGCGTCTCTTTACCCGCGTTGTATTCGCCCACTTCTTTGGGGTTGTCGTTGAGAATCTTCGTCACAATCTCTTGGATGGCGTTCACGTCGGTCATCTGCAAGAGATTTTTTTCTTTGACGATTTGTGCTGGGTCGCCGCCGTTTTTGAACAACTCGGTCAGTACGGTTTTGCCTGCGCTCGCGCCGATGGTCTTGTCCGTCACCATGTCAATTAACTTTGCAAGCGTTTCAGGCGGCAGAGTCACATCGTCAATGCTTAAACCTGAGTCGTTCAAGTAGCGCATGAACTCGCCCGCGACCCATGAGTGGATTGTTTTCGCAGGGCTTTTTGATTTGGCGACCACGCTCTCGAAGTAGTTGGCGAGAGTCCGCTCGGAGGTTAGAAAACGCGCCTCGGACGGAGTCAAGCCAAAGTCCGAAATGAAGCGGGCGGTCTTTGCTTCAGGTAATTCAGGTAACTGACTCCGAATCGACTCGATCCACGCATCCGATAATTGTAGGGGAGGCAGATCGGGCTCGGGGAAGTAGCGATAATCGTGCGCCTCTTCCTTCGACCGTTGGCTCTCGG
>DAOTXI010000372.1:0-2740 GCA_034435475.1 Anaerolineales bacterium | reverse complement strand
CTGTCGGTATCATCATCAACGTTGGCATGTGGTTCGAGCGTTACATCATTGTTCCCATCTCGCTTTCCATCAATCGCATGCCCTTCACCTGGCGCATGTACAAGCCTGGCGTTGAAATTCCGCTCGGCATTGGAACCTTGGCGCTGTTCATTCTGTTGTATGTGGTGGCCTCCAAGATCATTCCTCTTATCCCCGTTTGGGAAGTGCAGGAAGGTCAGATGGCGCACGAACTCAAGAAATTTGGACGCGAGACCGTTGTTTCGGTCAGCGAACTGGAATAGGAGGATGCGATGACTGAAGAGAAAAACGTTGTCGATCTGCTTGCGGTCTTTTCGGACCTTGCGCCTGCCGCAGACGCCGTTGAACAACTCCGCATTTTGGGTGTTCACGATGACTGCATGAATGTCATCTCTGGCGTGCCGGTCACCGAAGCGATGCTTGGTCGTCCGCGTCAGTGGACGAACGTTCCGCGCATTGCCATGGGCGGCGCGATCCTGGGGATGGGTGCGGGAATCTTCCTTGCGTTCATTTCCCCGTATACATATCCATACCCGATCCAGGTGAGTTCGCAGGCGTTCGTTCCCGGCCCCCCCACCGTGGTCGTGTTATTCGATTTGACCATGCTCGGCATGTTGCTCTCCACCTTCCTCGGCGTCTTCCTCGATAGTTTCTTCCCGAATTACCGCCCGATGAAGTATGTGCCGGAGATCAGCGACGGCAAAATCGCCATTTTCGTGGAATGCCCGCATGTAGATGAAAAGAAAATCACGGACGTGCTCAAGAAACTCGGCGCCGAATCCGTGAAGCCTGCGGAGGCGCAACACCTATGAGACTTTTCAAACAACTCCTTGTTGTATTTGCCGCCCTTGCCGTGATCGCTGCCGGGCTGATGATCTTCGCCTATGATGTCATCAAAATTGACTGGATGGTTTTCATGGAACTCCAGGACTCGTTCGATGACCAGGAAAAACCGCTTGCCGTTCCTGCGCAGTCCATCCCGGTTGAAGGTCCGGCGTACCTGCCCGGCATGGGTGAACCGGAGAATCCCGTCCCTGCGGATGAGGCGTCCATTGCCCGCGGCGCGCAGTTGTATCAGACCCACTGCGCCATGTGTCACGGATCGGATGCAAAGGGAACCGGCACGGTGGCGGCTTTCCTCGTCAAGAAAAAGCCCGCCGACCTGACCAGTGAAGCGGTGCAAGCCAAATCCGACGGCAGTTGGTTCCTTACCATCTCCAACGGAATTTGGAACCCCAATAACACACTCTTCCCGGAGAGGCAATTTTCCGGGCAGATGCCGCCGCTCAATGAGAATCTCACCGTCCGCGAACGCTGGGACGTGGTGAACTACCTGCGCACGCTTAAAGCCAGCCAGTAAAAGGGAGATGCCTGTAATGAACGACGATGTTCGAAAATATATTTACGGCGCCTTGATCGTTTTTCTGGTCGGCGTGCTTGTCTGGGTGGGCTTTGTGTTCGTGAATGCCTGTGGAATGTCTTTCACCTGTAACCGCGGCAATATTTTGGCGGATACCACTCCGATTCCCACCCTGATTCCCGCCACGCTGCCAGCCATGCAAGCGGATTCCGCGCCGGTGGCTGCTTCAGGGAAGTGCCATGTCGCTGGTGTGGACCTGGTTGGGGCGTGGGTCGAAGCGGGCGCATCCGACACTGAAGCCTTTCAATTCGAAGATGCCAATGGGCAGACTTGCGAAGCCACATTCGACGAAGTCAAGCCGCTGTTTGTGAGCGCCAACCTGTGGTATTCCGGCTCGCTTTCCTGCGCCTCCTGCCATTCAGTGGATTTGGCGGTTTCGCCCGCGCAGTTGGACATGAGCAGCTATGAGGGAATCCTTGCCGGTTCACGCCGCGCCGATGACGCGCCCCAGGGTACGGACATTCTCGGCGGCGGGAATTGGGAGTCGTCCCTGCTGTATCAGTTCATCGCCGAATCCCATCCCGACATCCCCGGACACGACGACGCGCTTTCTCCCAGCCTGATGGTTGATGCGGGAACGCCGCTCCCTGAGGATGCGACAACACCGTAACTGATTTGTAGTAATGAAAGACCTGGTCGCAGATCAGGTCTTTTTATTTGGCACTTTTACTTCCCTTGTTGGCATAAGGTGATAAACCTGCGACTCAGATTCACGTCAGGGTTTGAGGCGGGCGAGGGATGAGAGTCCTTTTGAGATGAGGGTAAATGCTGAGGTGAGGAGAATGCCTGTGAGGAGGAGAATCCGCCAATCCATTAAGGTTGAGGTTTGGGTGCTTCCATTCACATGACCAGTGGCGTTTTGATTGGTGGTGGGCGCAGGCAGTAAACCGAAGAGGGTGGTTTGGGTGGTGGTTGTGGAGTTATTGCGCCACGGCGGACCGCCTCCACCGGGGCGGGTGAGGGTGGCAACTTCGGGGGCGGTGGCTTCCCATTGGCGGATGAAACCGACGATGGCTTGGATTTCGGCTTCGGTCATGCGGTCGCCCCAGGTGGGCATGGCGGTGCCGGGCACGCCGTTGGTGATGATCTGTTGAATGGCTTGGTCGGTTTTATCAACGAAGAAGGATTGGACGTTGAGCGAAGGGGCGCGCGGCGTGCCTTGACCTTCGGGTCCGTGGCAGCGTGAGCAATTGGCAGCAAAGAGTTGACTGCCGAGTGCGATGGATTCTTCGGTGGTGGGGATGGGGACGTTGGGCGCGGGGATGATACCGAGCGGCACTTCCTGCCAACGTTGAATGAGCG
>DAOTXI010000371.1:0-3029 GCA_034435475.1 Anaerolineales bacterium | reverse complement strand
ACGTGATGTCGCCGTGATCGCCCTGAATGGATTCTTCTCGTCGGGTGTGAGTTTTGCGCTGTTGTATAGGGGTTTGGGTTGGTACATTTTTCGGCGATTCAGGCTCTTGACGCTTGTTCGGGCATGGCATAAAATTTGTTCACTATACTATTCCACGAAAGGAGGCTCGAAAACATGCAAGCAATCTTGGTATCCACTGTCATATTGTTTGGCGCGCCTCCGGCTTGTGAATCGGCTTAGTATATTTGCCGTACCTCTTCAACCGCAGGCTCGCAAGCCTGCGGTTTTCATTTAATCCCCTTCAAGCCGCAGGTGGTCGCACCTGTGGTTTTTTGTTAAAGAAGGTTTCACTGAAATGAGTAAGAATCAACTATCTGATTATTTTGATGAACTGAACGATGAAGCAGAAACAGAGTCGCCTCGAAAGCGCGTTACCCAAAAACGCGAGTCAAAACGAAAGGAGGTGGAGGCGAAGCTCTTCATCCGCGCTCAGGAAATTGCCAGGGAGTTCCAGTTCACCTACAAAGCCGCCCGCTTTGAAGAAGCCTGGCTGCTCGATTCGTTGACCGAAATTTACGAACATCAATGGATCGCAGATGTGCTGAGAAGGGTCAAAGGCGGTAAAGAGGCTTCGGTCTATTTGTGCAAGGCTGGGGCAGAAATGAGCGTGCCTTTTGTCGCCGCCAAGATCTACCGCCCGCGATCCCTGCGCAACCTAAAGAATGATGCCCAGTACCGCATAGGGCGCGTAGACCTCGATGCCGACGGCGCCGCCCTATGGAAGGAAGCCGACATCAATGCCATTGTCAAACGCACCAGTTATGGCGAAGAAGTGCGCCACCGTTCGTGGATCGCCTATGAATTCAAGACTATGGAAAAGCTCTTTGAAGCAGGCGCTGACGTGCCGCAACCTTACGCCATGGAGAAGAACGCCATTGTGATGGATTTTGTAGGTGACGAAAATACCGCCGCGCCGATCCTCAACTCGGTCAACCTCGCCAGCGCCGAAGCGCGCGGACTTTTTGACCGGGTCATTCGTAACATCGATATCATGCTTGCCAACGAATGCATTCACGGCGACCTTTCCGCTTATAACATTCTGTACTGGAACGGTGGGATCACGTTGATCGACTTTCCGCAGATCGTTTTGCCCAAGTCGAACCCAGCCGCGTGGAATATCTTTCTGCGAGATGTTGTGCGGGTGTGCGATTACTTTTCAGGGCAGGGTGCGCGCTGCGATGCGTACAAGATCGCCGCAGATTTGTGGACAAAGCACGGCTACCGAACAGGCAAACCGATAGACCCGAAGTATCTCGACCCTGAGAACCCCGAAGACCGCAAGGCGTGGGAAAAGCGATGATTCGATGATAGACCATAGACCGCGAACGATGGAAAGTGCCAATTGTTCGCGGTCTTTATCGTCTGTGAGATAAAATAACGGGTGAGGAGAAACTATTTAATGAACAACGTCCGCCCGCGATTGGTCTTGATGAATGAGGAGCAGATTCACGAAGCGCACCGCAATGTTTTGAAGGTTCTTAGTGAAACCGGCGTGCGGGTTGACTCACCAGCCATTTTGCAAATGCTGGAGCGAAAGTTCAAGGTGAAGGCTCAAGATCGGGTGATCCGAATCCCGCCTGAAGCCGTGGAAGAGGCGATCAAATCCGCGCCCAAGACCATAGATGTATATGACCGTCGCGGTGAGCATCGCCTCAAATTGGGTGAAGACCGTCTGCGTTTTGGGGTGGGGGTGACGGCGTTGTTCTATCAAAACCCTGTGGATGAAACGCTCGATATTTTCAAGCGCGAGAACTTCCGCGATCTTGTGCGCCTTGGCTCCAGCCTGAAACATTACGACGTCGTCTCCACCGTTGGCATTGTGCGCGATGTAAAAGAAGAACTTGGGGATATGGTCGGCTCGCTTGAACATATTGCCAACACTACAAAACCATTGGTGCTGCTCGTCTCAGATGAAGATCGTTTTCCCGATGTGCTGGATATGTTCGAGCATTTGCATGGGAAAGAGGTTGGCGATAAACCGTTTGTGATTCCATACTTCAACCCGGTCAGTCCGCTTGTGATGAATGCCGGAACCGTGGATAAAATGAAGGTTGCCATCGAGCGCGGACTTCCCATCATCTTCTCCAACTACAGCATGGCAGGCGCGTCTACACCGCTCACTCCAGCAGGGACCCTCACCCTGCTGATGGCAGAATTGCTTGCAGGCTTGGTCATCAGCCAGACCATCAAGAAAGGCGCGCCGATTTTGCTGGGCATGTTGCCCGTTTATTTCGACATGCGCGCCATGCTCAACTTCTACGACCCGCAAAGCATCCTCATCAGCGTGGCGTGTTCCGAGATGATGAAGTTCTACGGCATCCCACACTGTTCGACGTCTGGCAGTGGCACCGGCTGGGGCATGGACTTAATTGCTGCCGATACCTACTGGATGAATACCCTCGCGCTTCTGCTCTCTAACGGACACCTGGCTCCGTTCATTGGAGATTCGCTTGGCTCGAAGTCGATCGCACCTACTACCTTCGTCCATTGCCATGAGATCATCGACCAAGCCTTGCGCCTGCACAACGGCTTCCAGTTGGATGATGTTAACTCAGCGGTGGATGAGATCTTCAAAGTCGGTCCCGGCAAGAGTTTCCTCAACCAGCCTTCCACGTTGAAGAATTACAAGAGCGGTTATTACGTCAGTAGGGTGTATCCGCGCTACAGCATGGAAAAATGGCTTGAAGCCGGTTCGCCGCCCGCCCGCCAGGTTCTACGCAAAAAAACGCAGGACCTTATGGCATCTACCAAAGCACCCGAGGAATATGATGAGTTCATTGCAAAAGGAGAGGGGTTCATCCGAACCAAATTTGGCGATATACTCTAACACAGGAGATTTTGTGCGCAAAATTTTTATTCCCGTCTTGTTTGTGATCGTTGCCCTGGCTTGCTCCGTGCCCGGATTTCCGTCTGTGACTCACCCCCCCTTGCCGACGTTTGACGCGAATGCGCCTTACACAGCCATCGCT
>DAOTXI010000370.1:0-5119 GCA_034435475.1 Anaerolineales bacterium | reverse complement strand
TACACGCTGATATTGATTCCCTCACCTCATTGCTTTTAGGCACGCCGTTAGATCGCCTCACCCGCGACGGGATGATTGATACCGTCCATTCGGCTGGCGCCACGCCTGAAGAGACTCTGCAAATCATCGCCGCAAGTTTGATTGCGTCGCCTGCTTTTCAGTGGCGTTAGCCCTCTGTCATTGCGAGGGCGCACTTTCTCTTTGCCCGAAGCAATCTCCACCTCGGCTCATGAGATTGCTTCGTCGGGCTATCGCCCTCCTCGCAATGACGGGAAAAATTTAATGGAGATTTAGATGTTAGAAACCTTACCCTTAATCCAACACCCACAAAAGACCTGGATGCCACGCCTATCCTTCGCGCCCAAGAACACCGCTCCGCGCGGAGATACGCTCGTCGTCGTCTTCCTGCGCGGCGCCGCGGATGCGCTTAACATGGTCGTGCCGCATGGCGAAGAAGCCTATTATCAATTGCGCCCCACGTTGGGAATCGCAAGACCTGATGATGGAAGAAAAAAGAAAGAAGAAAGAGTTGTGGATTTAGATGGCTTCTTTGGTTTGCACCCCAATATGAGTCCGCTGCTTGAAGCGTGGCAAAGCAGACAACTTGCCATCATCCACGCTTGTGGAGCGCCCGATGAATCGCGCAGTCACTTCAAGGCGATGGAACTGATGGAACGCGGCGTGGACGATGAACGCGGTCCCGCCTCCGGTTGGATCGGGCGTCACCTCGCCGCGTTGAACACCGGCAACTCATCGCCATTGCGAGCCGTGGGCATGGGGGCCCGCCCACAGCGCAGCCTGAGCGGAAGTGTCCCCGTTTCTGCCCTGCGCTCCATCGCAGACTTCCACCTCGGCGGCGATGTACGCGCCCTGCAACAAATGCGCGCCGCGTTGAATTACGTTTATCAAAATGATGAGTTAGGGCAAGATACGCTCTCGATAATGGACGCCCTCCAAAAACTCGACCCCACCAATTACCAATCACCAATTACCAATTACCCCGACACCGAATTTGGTCTCGCCCTCAAACAAACCGCCATGCTTATCAAAGCGGAAGTCGGACTCGAAGTTTCAGCCATTGACCTCGGCGGCTGGGATACACACTTCGCCCAAGGCTCAACCGCTGGGCTGATGCCGAATCTGATGAAAGACCTTGCCGAAGGTCTCGCCGCTTTCCATGCCGATATGACAGACCACATGAGCAAACTGACCATCGTCACCATGTCGGAGTTTGGGCGGCGCGCCTACGAGAACGGCAGCTTCGGCACCGATCACGGACACGGCAGCATGATGATGGTTTTGGGCGGAAATGTAGATGGCGGCAAAGTCCACGGGCAATGGCCCGGGCTGGAAGAAGGTCAACTCATCGGTCCCGGTGACTTGGCGGTGACAACCGATTATCGCGATGTGCTTTCTGAAATTTTGACAAAGCGCTTGAACAACCCCGCCACCAGCGACGTCTTCCCCGAATATCAACCCGTGTTGGGGAATATTCTGAAATAACCCGTAGGGGCGCAGCACGTGTGCCCTTTAGGGTAGTGCTGCGCCCCTACGTCAATCACGGACTTCCCAACTCCACCACAAAATAATCCCCATACGAACCGCCCGCGAAGTAGGCATATCCAACCCCCATCTCAGTGGATTTGGGGTTGAGGATGGCATCGCGATGAATTTGATCGCTCATCCACCATGTCATCGCGGCTTGCGGACCGCCGCCCCCGTAGATGATCTCTTCCGAGTAGGAAGGCGAATAGCCCGCCGCCAGAATCCGGGCATAGGCGGAGGAACCATCTGACCCGGTGTGGCTGATGCGTCCGCTGCACGCCATGTCGGCGGCGTGAGATTGTGCCGCGCCCGTCAAGATGGGATTGATTACCAGCGCAGAAAGCCCGGCATTGGAGCGTTCCTGGTTGATTGCAGCGGCGATCTGATTGACATACGCTGTATTTTCCGTGTAACGGCAATTAACACCGCCCGTCGAAGCGGAAGGCGTGTTTATATTCCCCGAACCTGTCGGCTGTGGAGATGTCCCGCCGCTACCTACGATAACCTTCACCCAAAACGTCTTTTCGACTCCAATCGGAACATCCTTCCCATTCGGGTTGTTGAGCGTGAAATAACCTGTATAGGAACCGTTCGCGATGGGGGCAGTCAACTCGACCGAGACTTGAACTTTTTCTTTGAGAAGCGTCACAGGGATCGGCGCGGAAAGAGGCGCATTCATTTGATCCCCGGCGGCGAATTTAAGGGTGTATCCGTACCAGGGACAGGTTCCGTTATTGATGAATTCCCAGGTCTTGGTGAATGTTTCGCCCGGCTGCAATTGAGTCCCGTCGGGGATGGTCACATCACGCAAGAGGACGGCGCTGTCGGTGCAGTTCGGATCAATGGTAACGGCGAAGGTTGGTGTGGCAGTGATCGCGGGCGTGGCGGTCAGCGTGGGCGGGATGTATCCGGCTTTCGTGGGAGGGAGGGTGGAGGTGACAAAGCCCAATGGAACGGAGGCATCCGGCTCGTTGACCTCCACGCCGATGCAGGAGGCAAGCAGGAGGGAGAGTATCAGAACGGGAATTATTTTTCTGGTCATGCAATCCCCATTGTACCTCCCCCTTTTATTACTTGACTGATCCTCGCGATGTCGTTCTGGATCGCCGTCCAGTAGGCGCGCGTAGGCAAGGCGAAGAATCTCTACGACTGTCTGTTGGTGGTCTCATGATTTGGCAAACTTTTTTGATGCACTGGAACTATAGTAACCTTTGGCGCTACATAGTCGGTCATAAATAATTAGAATTCCGTCATTGCAAGCTGCGTTCGTTACAGCGAAGCAATCTCAGAATTTGCGAGAGATTGCTTCGTCGGGGAGAGCACCCTCCTCGCAATGCCGAGGACTTTTTTCTAATTTATTTCGATTCCCTACTTAAGTAAATCGTCGAATGTTTCTTTACAGATATTGACCACAGACCATAGACCGCGATCCGCCGTCGGCGGTCGGCTTGTGGTGTTAAATTTCTTTTGGCGTTCTACTTAGTAGTTCGTCATAGGTTTGACAAAAGGAGGGGTTGCCTGGCGAATTAAGTTCATCCATGCTCCAGGGCGATCTTTCTTTCAGGTTAAGGCAACTTCCGGTCTTGGCGGGTCGCCCCTGCATTTTAATCCGTAAACAGCGGCAAATGCCCCAGCGAATGGATGTGCATCCACTGGGCGCGGTCGCCTTCCGTGAGGATCGCCGCTTCGCCCGCGATTCTTGCCCCGGCTTTGTCGAGCACCATGCGCATTCCCTGAAGCGTCGAGCCGGTGCTGATGACATCATCCAGTACCAGAATATTTTTACCCTTAATCAGTTCAATATCTTTTTCATCCAGGATCAAAACCTGCGGCTGACCGGTGGTGATCGAGAGTGTCTCCGCTTTGATGGCGTCGCCCATGTACGGCTTATAGGTCTTTCGAAGGACAATGTACGGCTTCTTCGTCTCCACCGAGAGCGCATGGGCAATGGGAATGGACTTCGCCTCGGCGGTCATGATGAGATCGAAGTCCACGCCTTTGATCTTTTCAGCAAGTCCGCGCGCGCAGGCTTGCACCAGTTCGGTGTCCCCCAGAATATTCAAAATGGCAATCCGTAGCCCCGGCTTGATCTCGAACAGCCGCAGCTCGCGTTTGATTCCGGCAATTTCGATGGAATAAGTTTCGTGTTTGGACATCGGTCCCTCCGTTGGGAGAAAATTTACATCGCCAGTTTATCACGATTCAGTTACGTTCCCGCTGTAAGTCAATTAGAAAATTTGTGCTATACTGTGCCCATGCGCCCCATCCGCTCTTCCGAGATCGGTTCCTACCTGTACTGCCGCCGCGCCTGGTGGTATCGCAAGACCGGGACTCCCTCTGAAAACCAGGCGGAACTTAACGCCGGGACCGAACTCCACCGCCGGCATGGGAGGCAGGTCCTTGCCTCGGCTCTCACGCGGACTTTAGGCTGGATTCTGCTCCTCGCGGCGATTCTTACGCTGGTGGCGTATCTCGCCTACCAAACCTTATGACTTCCATTGTTCTCATTCTCTTCCTGCTCGCGTTGTTGTTCTTCTGGCAATCCAACCGCCAGCGGAAAGCCGCAGGCTTGCCCGGCGGGCGCGTTGTGTATACCGACACACATGGCTGGGGCAAGGTGGAAAAGCCGTTGTTTTACCCTGCTCTTGCACTGACAGGCAAGCCCGATTATTTGATCGAGAAGAACGGACAATTGATCCCCGTCGAGGTCAAATCGGGGCGCGCCCCCGAGGCGCCGTACGACTCACACATCTATCAATTGGCTTCCTATTGTTTACTGGTCGAGAAGACCTACGGCAAACGCCCTCCGTATGGGATCATCCACTACGAGAACCGCGATTTTGCCGTGGATTACACCCACGAACTCGAAAGCGCATTGGTCGAATTGATCGGCGATATGCGCGAAAACGACGTCCGCGGGAACATTGCCCGGTCGCATGAACAGCCGTCCCGTTGCAAGGGATGCGGGTACAGAAACGTGTGTGAACAGAGTCTGGTGTGAGGGAGGTATGTAGACAAGTAAACACGTACACAAGTAGACATACGGGTGTTTTCGACCTGTGTACCTGTGTACCTGTGTACCTGTTTACCTTATAATTACCCCATCATGTCCACGCCATTTATACCAAAACGAATTGTCGTCACGGCGTACCCGAAAATGCCCGAAGCCTTCACCGAAGCGGAAGCCATGGCGGCATTTTTGAAAGCAAAGGGCATGGATGCGCCGGTCGGTTCATTGTACGATGAAGACCTGCGCAAACGGGTCAAGCAGGGTGAGTTCGATATGCTCATTGCTGTCGGCGGCGACGGTTCGGTTTTGCGGGCGGGGCATCTCTGCGCCCCATCGAACGTCCCGATTCTGGGTGTGAACCTCGGCAGGCTTGGTTTTCTCATTCAGGTTGACCGCAAGGAATGGCGCGGGTATTTCGACCGGCTCTTCAATGGCGAAGCATGGATTGAAAACCGCATGATGCTCAGGGCGGAGCATATCCGCGCTGGTGAGAAGACAGGCGAAGCGCTGGCGTTGAACGAAGTAGTGGTCGGGCGCGGACAAAACCTGCGCCCGGTTCACCTG
>DAOTXI010000369.1:0-2333 GCA_034435475.1 Anaerolineales bacterium | reverse complement strand
GATCATACTTGTGCCCATACTGGTGGATGTTGACCCTGAGCCATTCGCGCAGTTCGGCGAATTGCCCCTTGCGGATCTGATCTTCGAGATTTTTGATGTCTTTATTGATCTTCTCCCACAACTGGACGGAAATGATGTTGCCAAGCGCGTATGTGGAGAAATAGCCGACCGCGCCGTACGACCAGTGAATATCCTGCAAAACGCCATGCGCATCGTCGGGCGGGGTAATGCCGAGATAGTCGCGCATCTTTGCGTTCCAGATTTCGGGCAGGTCCTTGACTTCGATACTGCCTTCGACCATGCCGATCTCGATCTCGAGCCGGAGCATGATATGCAGGTTGTAGGTGGCTTCATCCGCATTGACGCGAATAAAAGACGGCTCGACCTTGTTGATAGCCTTGTAGAACGATTTGACATTGACTCCGTTCAACTGCGAAGGGAAGGTCTTTTTGAGGTCGGGGTAGAAATGTTCCCAGAACGGAACCGAACGACCGACGAGGTTCTCCCACATGCGCGATTGCGATTCATGTACCGCGAGCGATGTGCCGCCCGCAAGCGGCGTGCGTTCGTAGGCGGGGTTGCTGCCCAGTTCGTACAGGGCGTGTCCGCACTCATGCATGGCGCTGAACAGCGTGGCAAGCGGCGCGTTCTTTTCGTAACGGTTCGTAATGCGCACATCATCCACGCTGAAGGTTGTTTCAAAGGGATGCGGCGCTTTGTCCTGCCGCCCGCGCTTGAAATCGTAGCCGACTTTGGAGATGATCCTTTCGCTGAAATCCCAGACCCTTTTCTCGTTGAAGGATTTTTTAAGGAAATCGCTCTTCACCTGTTTCGCTTCGCCGATGGCTTTTATCAACTCAACCTGTTTGGGGCGGAGATTCCCAAATATCTCCCGTACCTCGGCAGTGGGCAAGCCCGGCTCGAAATCGTCGAGCAGAACATCGTATGGATGAGCCGCGGGCGGGAAGAACGAAACGTATTTCTTCACCAGTTCAACGTTCTTCTCAAGGAAGGGTCGGAAGATGGAAAAATCAGATTTCTGTTTCGCCTCCACCCAGGCTCCAACTGCCTGCGTTGCCGCCACCGCCTGCTCTGCCACAAATTCCGGCGGCACGCGTTTGGCTTTATCGTACGTCCGCGCCGCAACACGGATCATCGCGCCTTCGTCGGTTTCAGGATCGGAATATTCTTTTTTCAAATCTTCAAGCAGGATTCCCACCTCGTCGGCGGTGAATTTTTCCTGCGCGATCTTTCCCAGCGTGGCGAGTTGCTGACCGCGCGCCTCCGCCCCACCGGGAGGCATGTTCACCTGCTGGTCCCATCCCAACACACTGGCGGCGCGGTTCAAGTCGAACACCTCGCCGAATATTTCTTTTATTCGATTCATTTTATCGGACATCATCGTCCTCCTATATCATTTGATTTGTTTCCGGTTCAGACTCCGCCGGAGGCTGCCACAATTTCTGATAATTCTTCGCCGCTGACTGCGACGCCTTACACACAGGATTTTATCCCAATACACGGCGCTGATCGCCAGCGAACCCCGCGCCGACGGGACTCACTCAATTCAAACGCCGGACGCGGGTCGAAGTATTCCTCAAACCGACCAGCAAAAAACCAAGAGCCGCGATCAACCAGACTGTGGGCACAATATAGCCGAGCGCATTCGCCATGAACATTCCGCTCCATTGGGCGTAGTACGCGCTCAGGCTTACTCCCAGCGAAGTCAGAAACCCGACCAGGAAAACGGCTGTGCGCAATCGGGAAATATTTTCGTTACGCGCCATCAAAAACAACAGTCCCAGCGACAGGCAAAAAGTCCCAAATCCGAATCGCATAAATTCAAACCCGGAACCGGAAAAAAATCCCGCCACGCCTTCGACCAGATACCAGGCTCCGCCGAGAGTGAGCATTCGTTTGGGTGTCATTGCGGTTCTCCTATCATAACGCCAGTCGAGTTTAATTCTCGGTGATATTAATTCTTCTTCCAATTCATCATCCGCCATTTTATTTCTCCCTGTTCGATTTGCGAATAACCAGTTTCAGCCCCGACCATTGCTCGCTCACCGAGCAGACCTTCACATCCACAAAGCCAAGCGGAAGCGCAATCTCACGGATCACATCTTCAGTAAGATCCGTCGCAACTTTGGATGTTTTCTTCGCCCACGAAACCCATATAAACCCATCCTGAGCCAGTTCTTTTCGCAGGGTTGAAAGAACCGCGTTCAGGAAAGCGCTTTCCGTGGCAAAGACATGCGCCGCCTGCACCGGCGGGCGGACGTTCGACGCCAGCCCCACCCCTTTCGGCAGATCACCCAACCAACTCTTATATT
>DAOTXI010000368.1:0-12465 GCA_034435475.1 Anaerolineales bacterium | reverse complement strand
TCCATCATCCGCGCGGGGAATAACCCAACGATCAACCCCACCGCCGACTTTATCGTTACGTTCTCCGAGCCTGTGCTTGGCGTCGAAGCGACAGACTTCACCATTGCGGGCTCGAATGTCATTCACGCGTTTGTCTTGACATTGCAAAACGCGGACCCATTCTATTGGCTGACGGCGCAAACCGGCGCAGGCTCGGGCACGATCCGGCTCGACCTCTTCGACAATGGCAACATCACCGACCATGCGGGCAACCCGCTTGCCAATAACGAGTTCATTCAGGGTGAAAGTTTTTCGCTCGCCAAAACCCCGGTGGATTTCACCGCCCCGGTTATTACGGCAATTCCCGGCGCGTTGACCAATAACGCCTTTTCTCCCCCATCGTGGTCGGCGGTTCCAAATGCGAGAGCCTATGAAGTCTTCATCGCCCGCGATAGCGGCTTCTCAAAGATTGTACTGACCCAAACCATTGAGGGCACAACACTGACAACGCAAACTCCCCTCACGGACGGCGGATACTACATGAAAGTCCGCGCCTATAACGCGGACCTCAACCCCGGGAAATTCAGCGAGACCTATTTCTTCACGTTGGACGCAACGCCTCCCGCCATACCCATACCAAAATCACCCAAGAACAACGCATCCACGCCGAAAAAGCCAAACTTTGAATGGACCTCGGTTACAGGCGCGGTAAGATATCAGATCGAGGTAGACAACAATGCCGATTTCTCCAGCCCTGAATTTTCGTCTACACCAACGCGAACGTTCATCCAAACAAAGACTCTGATCGGTCGGACGCATTATTGGCGCGTGCGGGCAAGGGACGCAGCCGGAAATTGGAGCGCGTGGTCTACTGTGTTCAAGTTCAATGTGCGATAATCCGTTTCGCAAAACCATAAGAAATGGAGAAAGGGTTATGTTCAATATACAGGCGATTGCGCGAGTTGCAAATAATCGGGGCGAGGTCAGGGATGATGATTGGGGCGGGGTGATCTCCGTCATTGAACTTGACCAATCCCTGCCGGAGGAAGCGCTTCTTGGTTTGGAGGATTTCTCCCATGCAGAGATTGTCTTTTATTTTCATCTCGTGCCAGATGCAAAGATCGAAACCGGGGAGCGGCATCCGCGCAACAATCCGGCATGGAAGAAGGTGGGGATTCTCAGCCAACGGGGTAAAAACAGACCCAACCGGCTGGGCACAACCATGGTTAAGATTCTGAAACGCGAGGGACGCCAACTCCACGTACAAGGATTGGATGCCGTGGATGGAACTCCCATCGTTGATATCAAACCAGTCATGCGCGAGTTTTTACCGCGAGGAGAAGTGCGTCAACCTGAGTGGGCGACCGAGTTGATGAAAAATTATTGGTAATCGCAGTTTTAAGCCTTCTATCTCCGTGCGCATGCAAAAGGTGTCAGGCAAGGAGTCGAAAGTCTCCTGGCTTTCGAGCAAAATCAGGAGATTTTGCAATCCAGGCGACAACCTTTGCTGCATACTCGATCTCCTGAGTTCCCAGGAGATTTTTCGTTTCCCTTGTATAATCCCCACCCACACTGTCCAACCGGAGGAGCCATGAAAGCCGTTCGCTTTATCGGCGTCAACCAGTCATTGCAAATGCAGGAAATCCCAACACCGGAGATCGGCGCGCGCGATGTCCTTGTGAAGGTCAAAGCCGCCGGGGTCTGCCATTCCGATGCGCACTACCGCGCGGGCATTTCACCGGTGCGACCGGTTCCGCTTACGCTTGGGCATGAAGTTTCAGGCGTGATCGAGCAAGTTGGCGCGGAGGTGACCAATCTGCAACCCGGCGACCGTGTCGCGCTTCATTACAACCTCTCCTGCGGAAACTGTTATCACTGCTCGACCGGCAACGACCAATTCTGCGAAAAAGTCCTGATGATCGGACATTACACAAATGGAGGCTACGCCGAATATATCGCCGTCCCTGCCCGGAACGCCATCCCATTGCCGGATGGAATCCCATTTGAACAAGGCGCAACCCTGATGTGCGCCAGCGCGACCGCCTTTCATGCCCTGCGCAAGAGCCGATTGAAGGGCGGCGAAACGGTCGCGATCTTCGGGGCAGGCGGTCTCGGTCAATCTGCCATTCAATTGGCAAAGGCATTCGGCGCCATCGAAGTTTTCGCAGTGGACATCAACCCCGCCAAACTGGACCTCGCGCAGCGATACGACGCAATCCCCATCAACGCCAGTCAGGTGGATGCCGTCGCCGAGATCAAACGCCTGACCAACGACAAAGGCGTGGATGTCGCCATCGAAATGATCGGTTTGCCAAAGACCATGAAACAGGCTCTGCAAGTTGCGGGCATCATGGGACGCGTCGTCATTGTCGGGCTTTCGAATCAGCCGCTCGAAATTCAAACCTACACCGAACTGCTTGGCAACGAAGTGGAACTGATCGGCTCGAACGACCATCATTTGCAGGAACTACCCATTCTGCTCGATCTCGCCCGCCGCAAGATTCTTGACACATCGAACATCGTCACCCGTACCATCCCATTGGATGCGGATGCGATCAACTCCGCGCTGGACGACCTGGAAAATTTTGGCGGAGACGTCCGCACGGTGATCGTTCCCGGTTCAGACTCAGCCGGGGCTTGATCCTGGAGAAAAGTTATAATTCACGCCGAAAGGTTCTCATGACAAACGAAACACCCGCCATAAAAATCAACCCAAGACGCATTTTTATCCTTTTACTCATCCTGATAGCATTCCTGGTTGGCATGTCAATCTGGGGACAATACCTCCGCTTCATCGGCGGCTGGGATATCCACAGTTACTGGCAGGAAGTGGTCATGGATTTCATGAACACGCCCTTCTACATGGACGCCGAAAGCAACATCCCCACCTTCATCAACTCCCTGATGCTGTTCATCGCCTCGCTTCTCCTCACCGCAATCGGTTCATGGAAAATGTCGGTCAAAGATAAATACCGATTCCAATGGGTCATCCTTGCGTTGATCTTTCTCCTGCTTTCCATAGACGAGGTCGCCACTCTGCACGAGCGCCTGATCAAACCAATGCGCGCGGTGTTTGGCGCGGATGGAATCTTTTATTTTGCCTGGATCGTCCCCGGGCTGATCGCTGTCGGCGCATTCGTTGTCTCTTTTCTAACTTTCTTCCTCCATCTCGATGGCAGGTTCAAACTTCTATTTTCGCTTTCCCTCCTTGTGTATCTCGGCGGTGTGATCGGCGGTGAAATGGTCAGCGGGTACTTCGCCTCGAACCTGGGCTTGAAGAATTTCACCTACGCCACAGTTGCCACCGTGGAAGAATCGGTGGAAATGATCGGTTGTGCGCTCCTCATTTATTCATTGCTGGAATATCTAAAGCGCAATTTACCGGAGGGATTAATCATCAAGTCATCATGAATCCCGAACGAACGATTTCCCTGTCCGAACTTAAACGCAACACCGGCGAACGCGGCTCACGCATGTGGATCGCGCACAACGGCATCGTATACGACGTGACCGATTGCCCAAAATGGCGGACCGGGATGCATGAGTTCCTGCATTTTCCCGGTCAGGACCTGACAGGGGAGATCAGCGACGCCTCGCACGGAGAAGAAGTTTTTGAGCATGACTGCGTCAAAGTTGTCGGCAGGCTGAAGGTGGACTGAATGTCTGATGCAAAACAAAAACCAAAAGCCTTCGCCACCCTGTGCGGACGCATTTTCCGCGATGCCAACCCGCAGTATTTCCCATCGGCACAACATCGCGGAAGGAAGATCATCCTTTGCACAGAAGCCTGTCGTGGCGCCTTCCTCGCCGACCCGGATGTGTTCTGCAAGATACACCGCAATTCAGACAAAACCGCCGCGCGCATGAAGAAAGAGATCGAACACCTTATTGGTTTATGGAGTCAGTATGATCCCTCCGCGAAAAGCGATTGAGTACGAACGATATGAATTTAAGAAATGGGAACATTTCGATGCCGAGACCATCGTGGAAACCCCCGTCTCGCTTACAGTAAATGGACAGGTCTGGCTTTCATTCATGTGTACGCCGATCCATCTTGAAGAACTGGCAATTGGCTTTTTATACAATGAGGGCATCATCCGAAGCATGGATGATGTTGCCGATGCCCGTTTGTGCGAACATGGCGACAACGTGGATGTCTGGCTCAATTTCGACGCCGAACAGCCCACCAATTGGCGCCGCACATCCGGCTGTACCGGCGGAGTGACGGCAGTTGACCTTCTCACGAAACCGAATGTCGACCTCGCGGCAAACAGGTTCGAGGTCCAGCCGGAAGCGGTGCTGGAGATGGTGGAAAAACTCTTCGAGTCGCAGGAGTTGTACCGCGACACAGGCGGGGTCCACACATCCGCTTTAAGTGATGGCGAGAAGATCGTCGTCGCCGTGGATGACATAGGACGGCACAACACACTCGACAAGATCGCGGGAATGTGCCTGAAGCAAAACATCTGGCCACAAAATCGCATCCTCATCACCACCGGGCGGATCAGTTCGGAGATGCTGCAAAAGGCGGCGGCGCTGAACGCCCCCATTTTAGTCTCGCGCACATCCCCATCCTCGCTTTCGATTGAGATGGCAGAACGCTATGGAATAACACTGATCGGCTATGCAAGGAAGCACCGCTTCAACGTATACTCGAACGGAAATAGAGTGGGGTTGTAATGAAAGGCATAGTGGTCATCGTCCAAGTCGTGACAGTGTCAAAACCAGGTCGATTCCGGCAGGGTATCTAGCGCAAAAAGGGGATGAACGTCACAGGAGATGAGGAAGTTTTCCGTGTGACGATTTGAAATCCTTATGATAAAAACAATAGTTAAGGAGACGAAAATCATGACTACTGTCCGAAAACTTCTTGAAGCAAAGGAATTTGCGACAAATTACTCCGTTGAGTCTACTCAAACTGTATTGGATGCCCTCAAAGTGATGTCCGAAGCCCATATCGGCGCGGTGCTGGTGACCGAAAAAGGCAAGATCGTGGGTATCTACACCGAGCGCGATTATTTATACAAAGGTGAGGTTTTGGGGCGCGTTGCCAAAGACACTCCCGTCAAAGATGTGATGACTCCCAAAATGATCAACGTCACCCTTGATACAACCGTCGAACAGTGCATGGGGCTGATGAAACAATATAAAATTCGTCACCTGCCAGTGGTGGAAGGCGAACATTTTGTCGGGCTGGTCTCCATGCGCGACGTGATGGTCGCCGCCATCGAGATCAAGGAAAGCGAGATTCGCGGGTTGGAAAATTACATTCTTGGCTCTGGCTTTCAGTCCTAAAAGTGAAAGTGAGGATAAAAAAAGAGACGCGGCGCGTCTCTTTTTTTATTCCAGTGGCATTTGGTACAATCACGCCCATGTCAATTTACAAATTATGGGCGTCCGCTCTGCTTTCAGCCCTCTTGCTCAATGCCTGCGCTCCCAGTGCGCCAACGCCGATTGTGTTTCCAACCTACGATCCTTTTGTTCCATCAGAGGGCGGTACGCCGCTTCAACCGGGGGGAGTGGCAGCCACCTCCGAGCCGGCCGCGACAGAGACGACAATTCCAACCTCCACGCCCACCCGTCCGCCCACGCCGACCCGCGTGCCATTGAACATCTCCCCGTTGATCGGAGTCCAGAATCAGATCACATCCAACTCGCCCACCCCCGATGCCGCGCGAGTCCTGCCTACCCCGCGTCAGGAACAGGCACAGCATACCGTCCAACCCGGCGATACCTTGGGCAGCATCGCCTTGCAGTACAACATCAGCCTGCAAGCCCTGATGGACGCAAACAATATAACCGACCCAAACACCCTTGAAGTCGGTGTGACCCTCACCATCCCCGCCCCTGAGATCGCCGCCGCGCCTCTGAACGCATTAAAAATCATCCCTGATTCTGAGCTGGTTCACAGCCCCGCTGCGGCAAAATTCAACACCAGAAAATTCATCGCCAGTCAGGGCGGCTACCTCAACCAGTACGCCGAGGAAGTAAGAGGCATCGTCCTTAACGGAGCAGACATCATCGAAGGAGTTGCGTACAACTATTCCGTCAATCCACGCATCCTGCTTGCCCTGCTTGAGTACCAAAGCGGATGGGTCACAAATCCAAACCCCGTCGTCACCGACTACCCAATGGGATACCCCGACCCGAACAAGGCGGGCTTATACAGGCAGGTCGTCTGGGCGGCAAACGCTCTCAACCGCGGATATTATCTCTGGAAGGCGAATGCCATTTCCACCTTGATCCTGACAGATGGGCAGACCATCTCGATAGACCCCACCATCAACGCCGGCACAGTCGGAGTTCAATATTTCTTCTCCGAGTTGGATGCCTACGACGCCTGGCAATTTGATACAGGCGTCGGCGGCATGGCAGTAACTTACTTCGTATTCTTTGGCAACCCGTTCAGTTACGCCATCGAACCGTTGATTCCCCCCGGGCTTACCCAGCCATCATTATCATTACCATTTGCAGAAGGAGATGGCTGGTACTTCACCGGCGGCCCGCACGCCGCCTGGGATTTCGGCTCCGCCTGGGGCGCGCTTGACTTCGCCCCCCAGGGGAACGCCGCCGCCTGCGAAATCAGCCCCTATTGGGTCACAGCCATGGCAGACGGACTCATCACCCGCACTGGCACAGGCTCCGTGATCCAAGACCTCGATAACGACGGCTACGAACAAACCGGCTGGGTTCTCATCTACATGCATGTCTCTTCGCAGGGAAGAGTCACACCCGGCGAATATCTTTTCCGCAACGAAAGAGTAGGGCATCCATCCTGTGAAGGCGTAGTCTCCAACGCCACCCACGTCCATGTCGCCCGAAAATACAACGGCGAATGGATATCCGCCGACGGCTCCATCCCCTTCAACCTAAGCGGGTGGGTCTCCAGCGGAACCGGCGTCGAATACGACGGCTTCCTTTCCAACGGCGCATTTTCCGTCGAAGCCCTCGACGCCGCCCAACCCCAAAACTTAATAACGCGTTAAGCCTTCCGTCAGCCACTGGTTATAATCCACTCCAACATGAAGCGACTCTTTGCCGTCCTTGTAATAAGTTCATGGATGATGTCTGCCTGCGGAGCCTCCCCCTCCCTTTGGGGCGTTGCTCCCACTCCAACCTCATTCTCGTCCCATGCTGCGGCTCCCACCGACCCGTTTGCTGGTTCAGCCGACCCGATCATTTTCCCCACCTCAACCATTCCCCCCTTCATCAAAACCGGAAACGCCGCAACACCGTCACCCCAACCCACCGGCAAAGCGGCATCCAACCCCGCGAGCGCCACGCCCGCCCCGGTCAGCGATGAAGCGCCCCTGCTCTATTACGCCCAAAGCGGAGCCATGCTCTCCGCCGTCGCCGCCCGCTTCAACGTCGCAGAATTCGAGATCGTATCAGATGGCGACCTGACCAGGACCACCCTCATAGACCCCGGCATCCTGCTTGTCGTCCCAGATCGCATTGACGAACCCACCACACCCAACATCCAACTCCTGCCAGACGCTGAATTCGTCTTCTCCTCCGCCGCGCTTGATTTCGATACAGAAACATATGTCAAGGAACAGGGCGGTTATCTCAGTTCGTTCAACGACTATCTTGGCTCCGCCGGGCGCATCACCGGTTCCGACGCCATTGACCGCCTCGCCATCGAAAACTCGGTCAACCCCCGTCTTTTGCTCGCCCTGCTCGAATACGAAGCGCGCTGGGTGCGCGGACAGCCCATAGACATCCTGCACACCGATTACCCAATGGGCTTTAACGATTATCACTACAAAGGCTTGAGCCTGCAAATGACCTGGGCGATCAACACCATGTCCATTGCCTATTATGGCTGGCGTGCCGGAACGCTCACCCATCTTGAGTTTCCCGAAGGCACAAAACTACGGCTCGATCCGCGCCTGAATGCCGGGACGGTCGCCATCCAATACCTTTTCTCGAAACTGCACAGTCAATCGCAGTGGTCGCAGATCATCAACCCTGAATCCGGCTTCCTCGCCCAGTACGAAGAAATGTTTGGCGACCCCTGGGCAAGAGCCTCTCTGGTCGGACCGATCTTCCCGCCGGGGTTGATCCAGCCGCCTCTTGTCCTGCCATTCGAACCAGATGCCGTCTGGAGTTTTACGGGCGGACCGCATAACGGCTGGGGACAGATCAGCCCGAAGATTTACGGCACAACCCACAGCATCTTCTCTGCTATTGACTTTGCCCCCGCTTCGGCGAAATCTGGCTGCATACCAAACGACGCCTGGGTGGTTGCCTCCGCCCCCGGTTTGGTTGTCCGCTCCGAAAACGGAGTCGTGATGATTGACCTCGATGGCGACGGCTATGAACAGACCGGCTGGAATCTTCTTTACCTGCATCTCGCAACCAAAGACCGCATCCCCGCCAAAACATACGTGGAAGTGGACGACCGTATCGGACACGCCTCCTGCGAAGGCGGCGTGTCCACCGGGACACATCTCCACTTTGCCAGAAAGTTCAATGGGGAATGGGTCACCGCCGATGGTCCAGTTCCATTTGTATTAAGTGGCTGGCGGGTGATCGCTGGAGAAGAACCCTACAAGGGGCAATTGGTCAACGGCGAACAGGTCGTCACTGCCGACCTGTTGGGACAATCCTGGTCGAATATCATTCGCGAAAAAAATGAGTAATCGAAAACAGAATACGAACCTCTCTTTGCAATATCCGAACTCGCCAAATCATGTAACTCGATTCCTGCTGGTGTTTTTAAGCGGAATATTGGTTATTTCCTGCGCATCGCCACCGGGGGAAACATCGCTTTCAACAACGCCCACACCGCACGCACCCCTGCCCATTTCTCAGACCACGCCTCTGCCAACACGCCCATCTTTTGCGCCGGGCGAATTGGTTGATTACATCGCCCAAAGCGGCGATACCCTGCCCGCGCTTGCATCCCGCTTCAATACCAGTGTGGATGAGATACTTGCTGCCAATACCTTCATCCCCCGCGAGGCGACCACACTCCCACAGGGAATGCCGATGGAAATCCCGATCTATTATCGCGCCTTGTGGGGCAGTTCGTTTCAGATCATCCCAGACCACGCCTTCGTGAACGGCCCCACCGCCAGTGGCTTCAACACTGCCGCGTTCGTCGAATCACAGCCAGGCTGGTTGAAATACCATCGGGCATACGTCGGAGGCGAGACAAGGTCCGGCGCGGAACTCGTGGATTATGTAGCGGTCAACTACAGCATCAATCCGAGGCTTCTGCTTGCCATCCTGGAATATCAGGGAGGCGCATTATCCCTCCCGGAGCCGCCTGTGCGCAAAAGGTTGCTTGGGCTTAACCGTCAATTTTGGGACTCGCATTATCTGCAACTGGTCCTTGCCGCCAATATACTCAACAATGGATATTACGGCTGGCGCGATGGAACATTGCTGGAATTCGAGGATGAAGATCAAATTCTGCTGCGCCCAGACCCGTGGCAAAACGCCGGTTCCGCCGCCATCCAATTCTATTTCTCGAACATGTATACCGGTGAGGACTACAACCGAGCCATCGGTCCCGATGGTTTGTATAAGACCTATGCTTCCTATTTTGGAAATCCCTGGGAGGATTCATTTGAGTTGATTCCGGGGAGCCTCGCACAGCCCGAACTTCTCCTGCCCTTCCCCGCTTCGCAAACATGGAATTACACCGGCGGCCCCCACACCGGTTGGGGCACTGGCGAGCCTTTTTCCGCCCTCGATTTTGCCCCTCCCTCCGAAAAATCCGGCTGCATTCCCGCAAAGCCAGATAACTTTGTCACTGCCGTTGCGGATGGACTGATCGTGCGTTCGCGGGTGGACGGTGTGGCCCTCGATCTAGACAAAGACGGCGACGAACGCACCGGCTGGGTTATCTTTTATCTGCATCTTGCAACGGAAGGACGTGCCACTCTCGGAACAGAACTAAGAACCGGAGACAAGATCGGCTACCCCTCCTGTGAAGGCGGAAGGTCCACCGGCACGCATGTTCATATCGCAAGGAAATACAACGGCGAATGGATTCTGGCAGACAGCGTTCTGCCATTTGCGCTAAGCGGTTGGGTTGCCCATCGGGGCGCATCCGCCTATCAGGGGACGTTGACAAAAGGCGGGCTGACCGTCATCGCCTGTGAATGCGGCGACGCTTATGCCTCCATCAGCGGAAGTTATCCATAAAACTGCGACGCTTTGAAAAGGTTTCTAATTCCCCAAAATAACATCTGGCACATATTTATCGAGATTCTCACGCGAAATCCCCCCGATCCACATCAAACGAATGCGTCCGGTTCGGTCTATCACATAGGAACTCGGCAGGCTCATTGTATTGAACGCCGCCCCTGCCCGGCTGGCAGGATCAAGCCAGACGGGAAAGGTCAGCCGAAATTCATCTACGAATGGAACGACTTCCTTCTCTGTCTCTCCCTGATCTATGGCGATGAGGATAAATCCATTTGACCGGTAATCGTCATAAAACGATTGCAATGCGGGCATCTCTTCGCGGCAGGGCGGGCACCACGTTGCCCACAGATTGACAAGCACAACACTGCCTTGAAACGCGGAAAGGGAAACAGGCGCGCCATCCACTGTGGTGAGAGTCAGATCGGGGGCGGGCAAATCCACTTTGGCAGGAATCGTCGAAAAGTCTTGAGAAGAAGAGGCGGAAGGGGCGCGATCAGGCAACAGCAAAAAGGCAACGACCAGGGCAAGGAATCCAAACCCAATCATAATCAGGGCTAGGAGTCGTCCGGGAGCGGGTTGATTCGATAGTTGAGACATGGGCTTGAACAACAAAAGTATAACCCACGTGTTTGCGTCGCGCCGCAAAACAGGATAAATGTCATCGGATAGGGGATGGATGATACTGGCAAGCCCGCATTGCGGGGATTAACATGCTTTAATGCTGGACGTTTTACCCGTCATTCCTCTTTTCGAGGGTTTCTCACCCGAACAAACATCAATGCTGACAGCCTTGTTCGAGAGTTATGCCTGCCCGCCCAACACAGTCATCTTCGAACAAGGCTCCCGCCCGGATTATTTGTATTTAATCCTCAAAGGGAATGCCGCGCTTGTGTATAAACCCTACGACGCGCCACAGATGACGCTTACCCGCTTAAGAGAAGGCGATATCTTTGGATGGTCGGCAATGATCGGAGGGAAGAAATATACATCCAGTGTGGTTAGCGAAACCGCGCTTGAGTGCATCCGTATTCGCAGGCAGGCGCTGCTCGACCTGATCGAAGACGATCCTGAAACCGGTATAATTATCATTGACCGGCTGGCATTGAACGTTTCGCCGCGCTGGAAAAATGCGCATCAACAAATTCAACAATATATTCACCCGGAAAGGAAAAATCCATGACGATGGACGCCACCACCCGCGAAGCCCAGGTGCGCCACCTGCTCGAAAACCTGAGCGCCTACATCGAACAATTCCACGGCGGGACAGTTGAGTTTGTGTCGCTTACCGGCGACGATTTGAAAGTCCGGCTGGGAGGGGCATGCCTCAACTGCCCACTGCTGCCTTCCACACTGCATGGCTGGGTCGAGGGAACGGTCCACCAGTTTTTTCCGGAAATCCATGTGTCTGAAGGCAGGTAATCCGTATTTCAGGATTGTTTCTACCGCTTGTCTCATAAATAAGTAAACTTTTCTCTGAGAAGCGCGAGGAAAAATCGAAATTTCTGTTTACCAAATTATGCGATACTCAGCAAGAACGATGAAACAAAAACAGCCCCGGTTTAGGGCTGTTTTTGTTTCTGAAAAAAAAGATTGGTTTATGGCTGTATCAAAGTCGCTCGACAAAATTATTATTCGTAAACGGACTGGCACAGAAATCACCGAAAAGAAATCGGACTATTTTGTGCGTTCCGCGCATAAAAGAAACTTGCTCATTCGACCTTGCCACAACCATGAGAATCGGTTAAGCACGCCTCGCAAAGACTCGAAATATCATGAACCCGCCTATGGCGATCAGCGCCACCGCCCAGATGTAATTGGCGATATTCATCAGGGAGGCAAGTCCAAAGGCTCCCATGATTCCCAGAACGAGGGCGGGCCAATATGCCCAACTCATCCTGGCAAGGACGGCAACCAGCAAAAAAGTGGCAGACAAGCCGAGAAAGAAAAAGCCCGCAGTTTGGAATTCGCCGAACCGTTCAGCGGCGATGGTCATGCCTGCCAGTGTTGCCAGCACCCCGCCGGGGATTAACGCCCACCAGCGCTCGACGGTGTTTGTCAGGTACACGATGAAAAACGTCAGCCCGATGCCGCCAAGGACGATGGCGCCGGAGTACTCTTCAAAGTAGGAAGATGCCAGGATCAACAATGCCAGCGCGGTTAACACGCCGCCAGGGATGATCGCCCACCAGCGATAATTGCGGTCTGTCAGATACACATACCAAAACGATAGGGCGATGCCGCCAAGTAAAATTGCGCCGCGAAAGTCATCCAATGTTTCGGGCAGGAGGATCAAGGCGCCAATTGCCGCCAAGGTAAACCCAGGGA
>DAOTXI010000367.1:0-3266 GCA_034435475.1 Anaerolineales bacterium | reverse complement strand
GGATATCGACTCCGCGGCGTATGTGCGCTATCTGACGAAAAAATATTCCGACGTGTATGGGCTTTAATTCGATTTGAGACCGGAGACGCCCTGCCCATTGGGCGTCTCTTCTTTTTTGATATGAAATTCCGATTGATCCTTTCCGCCTCTTTTCTTGGGCTTGTCTCTGCCTGCTCGTCCCAAGCCTCTCCCGCCCCGACGCCTCTCCCGCCCGATTACCTGCCGACGGTGGTTGCGTTGACGGGTCAGGCTGCCTTTGCCACCGCCGCCGCTCTTACGCCATCTCCCGCCCCGCCTACAGAGACTCTTCCACCGCCTGTTCCATCGCTTGAAATTCCAAGCCCAACGCCCACGCTTGCCGCCGGTTTTTCAGACTACGCCCAAATCCGCTTCACCTCACCGGGACCCATGTCCAGCCTGGTCTCGCCGTTCATCATGAATGCGATCATCGCGGCTGGCGAGAGCGACAAAATTCAGGTGGACCTTCTCGGCGAGGATGGGCGCGTCCTCCAGCGTTTCATCCAAAAACTGGAGCGGAATCCGCTGGGGATATTCCAACGCTTTGAATTCGACTTTGAGATTCGCGCTGTCTCCGAAGCGGGTTATATCCGCGTCAGCACCAAGGATGACTTCGGCAGGATGCAGGCACTGAACACAATGCCTGTCCTGCTGTATTCTGTCGGGACAACGCTGGTCAACCCGCCCGGTAACCTGATCTACGAACGCGTTGCAATGGACGGCTTCAAAGAGAAAACCCCCTTTTACGCCGGGCAGGCTGCGCTTAAAGGACGCATCTGGCCTTACAATGACGAACCGGTCTTTGTTGATTTGATTACAACAGACGGCAAGATCCTTTCCACCCGCGTCCTTTCCATGAACGGGAATGAAGCCCAGCCATTTGAGACCGTCCTACCCTACACCGTCACTGAGCCAACGCCCGCCCGTCTGACATTTCGACAGGATAACCCGCTCTTGACCATCTCCGATCCCGTGCTGGGAAAACTGGTTTATGTATATACGGTTGAAGTAATCCTCAACCCGTGATTCGCCTTGCCAAAATAAACCCCGATGGTATAATCTGCCCGCTGTCCAATCGGGGTGTGGCTCAGACCGGTAGAGCGCACGGTTCGGGTCCGTGAGGTCCGGGGTTCAAATCCCCGCACCCCGACAGAATTTTGCGCCGCCTTACCCGAAGGCGGCGCTTCTGTTTCATCGAAGCCTTTTTAATATCAACATTTAGGCGCGTGGTTTATATCTGTGAGGAGCGTATTTTAATACATGCAGGCTGCCAACCCGCACTGCGAACGCTTCTGCAAGAGTCTCATGGGCGGATTTCAAGGGATAATGATCTCTCGTAACTAATTTAACAATCCATTAACTTAACAACACACCAATTCGTTTATAGTGAACGTGTAAAAAGAAACTGTCGCTTATCAGATAATGGACAACCGACTCCTTCCCCTTAACACGTCTTTCATTAACGAGATCATCCGCGCGATGGGGCTGCCGAATAACCACTTGACGCAATTCCTCATCCGCTTCTTCTTTGAAAAATCCACCCTGCGTTTTGCCGATAGGGTTCTCGGCTTGGATCGTGAAATTGAGCAACACGGCTCGATGCAGGGCGCAAGATGGCTGCTGAAACATTTTGTGACCGGCTTCGATGTCAGCGGCGCGGAGTTGATTCCGCAAACGGGTTCGCTCATCATCGCCTCGAATCATCCCGCCTCGTATGATGGCATGGTCATTGCAGCCTGTGTACCCCGCAATGATTTCAAGATCATCATTGGCGAGATTCCGCCGTATCAATTCGTGCCGCATGTCAGTTCGTGCGCCATCTTTTCACCGCCGGTCAAAAATACGTTCGGGCGAATGCAAACCGTCCGCAATGCGATCCGGCATTTGAAGAACGGCGGCGCGTTGCTGATCTTCCCACGCGGCGGTATCGAGCCTGACCCTGCCTTCATGCCCAACCCGGATGCTGAGTTTAATCACTGGTCACGAAGTCTTGAGATTTTCATCAGAAACGTACCCGAAACGCAGGTACTGGTTACAGCCGTCGGCGGTGTGATCTCAGAGAGATTGTTCAACCACCCTTTTACCTGGTTTCGTTCATCCCGCCCCGACCGTCAGCGGCTGGCATTCATGTACCAGATTCTGCGTCAGGCATTGAGCGGAAAAGAGTTATTCGGATTAAGACCACGAGTCACGTTTGGAGAATTGCTTGCGGGAGGAACGTCTCTGGCTGAGATCGAAAATGCCGCTAAAAGAACGTTGAAAAAACACTTGACCTTACAAGAAGGCTATCCCGTCACTTTGCCGGAACGAGCATCAGCGCATAACTGAATGAACTCATAGCTCATCGGGTCAACCGCGCCGAAGCGCTGAATCTGATGAGGCGCAGGGTCAACAAAGGGCGGTTGACCCGTTATCAGGTCAGAAACGAGGCGGGCGATGCCGCCAGACATGGCAATGCCTGCTCCGGCGCATCCGGTGGCGGCGATGAATCCGCTTATTTCTGGATATTCCCCCAAAACAAAATTCCCGTCGGGCGTGTAGTTCGACAAGCCGCGAATGTAGCTCGATATTTGAACCTGCTCGATGAGCGGAAAATACAGGCTCATATCGGGCGCGCCTTCCATGAACGTTTCCCAACCTTGTGAATCTTTTTTGAAAGTGAAACCATTCATTGAGTCGGGCAGGTCGTAGGGATGCACCGAAGCGGACTCGCGTTCACGAAAGCCGAAGAGCAGGCGGGTTGACTCAGAGCGGGCGTAGGCTCTGGCGTCGGGCAAAATCACAAAGGGCTGATCAGGCGAAAATTGCGGATGTGGTTCAGTGATCCAATAATGACTGCGGATGGGAGCCATCGGCAGACTAATGCCGATCTCGCGCGCAAGCAGACCCGCCCACACGCCCGCCGCATCCACCACGACGCTGGCATGAATCTCCTCTTGGGCAGTTTTCACGCCGATTACTTGCCCGCCTCTCTTGATGATTTCAGTGACTGTTGTATTTTCACGGACTTGCACACCGAGGATATTTGCCGCTTTGATGTAGCCGCTGTCGAGAGTGTAGCCGTCTACGTATCCGTCTTCGGGCATAAAGACCACGCTGGTATCGCGCGGCAGGCGCATCCACGGCAGGAGGTGCGAGGCGGCGGTGGTATCGAGCCATTCCACTTTGAGTCCGACTTCGTTGGAGATGGCTGCCAGCTCGCGCAGATTTTTTTGATGCTCTGGGGAAACGGCGGCATAGAGACAGCC
>DAOTXI010000366.1:0-4239 GCA_034435475.1 Anaerolineales bacterium | reverse complement strand
TGCAACCATGCAGCGCTGAAGAGACTCGTATGGCGATGGATTACGCCGTGAACAAAACCGACGACGTGATTGCCTTGCGCCTCATCATTGGACCGAGTCCGCGCCGGATCACGCTCCCGGCTGGGTATGAGTTCAAGCCTGGGGTGGGCTGTCAACTCACGGCGGGGAAAGATGCGGTCATGTTTGCGTATGGGCCGGTCATGTTGCATGAAGCGCTCCTCGCTAGTGAACTCCTGTCCGAGCGTGGATTCGGCTTGAGCATCATCAACATGCCCTGGCTCAATCGTGTGGATGTGAAATGGCTGACCGAAACGCTCAAGCCTTACTCAAATATATTCATGCTCGAAGATCACCATCCCGCTGGCGGCCTGATGGATAACATCCTCACGGTTTGCAGCGAACATGGTTTGTTGAATGGAAAGCAGATGATCAAGTTTGCTGTTGAGGGTTATCCCGCCTGTGGAACGCCGCAACAGGCGCTGGCGTTCCATGAATTGGATGGCTTATCGCTTTCCAAACGTGTGATGAAGTATTGTGGTTAACGAATGTCTGAAATAAAGATCGGCATTCCCCTGCACGGCAAGATGGCGGCGCGCGCCTTCCATCAACCATCCTTTCGCCAGCGTTTGACGGAGGGCGGGTTTAAGCCGTTGTATTTTCTTAGCCCGCATTATTTTCGTTCGTTTGAATTTGATCCGGAACAATATTTTGAACTACAGACCAAGGTGTATGACGAGTATTACTCAAAGCATTTTCTTCTTCAACAGTTTCGAATGTTACGTCGATTTGCAGTTGTAACGGATACCACTGATCTTCGTTTTCGAGAGATGGTAGAAAGTAAGTTATTCGACGCTACCTTGTTGGGTATGTCTATGCAAATGGCATATGTTTCCACGGTGCGTCGCCTTCCTGGGATGGGCAAATTACTCGCATCGTTGGAGAAAATATTTTATATCACTCATGCACATGATCATTACTTCAAAGAGCAGAATATTAAGTATGTATTGACCCCGGGGATGGGAAACTTTAATTTTTGGAATGAAGGTCAATTTGCCCTTGAAGCGCAGCGCATGGGAATTCCTGCTTTTGCCGCCATCACCAATTACGACAATATCGTCAATATGGGTTATCGAGGTTTTAATCCAACCTGTTTGGGAGTATGGAGCAAACAAATGGCGGATGAGGTAATTAGACTCCATGGCTATCCTGCAAATAAGCTCGAAATTGTCGGTCCTGTTCAATATGATCGTTTTATGCAGCCTTTATCTTTAAACCGCGAAGATTTTTTTCATTCTATAAACCTCGATCCTTCCAAAAAAACTGTATTTTTTGCGGGTGGCGTCAATATTAATCACTATTTTGAGATATATCGGCTCTTTGTAGAAGAAAAAAAGCGTATTTGGAATGGTGAGTTTAATTTTATTGTTCGTCCGCAACCTCATGCCAAACTGTTGGACTCTCCCGGCTGGCAGATCATGGAAATACTATTTAAACAGGCGGGGGTATATGTTTCCAACCCCGGCTCGGTGGATGCGACTGGGGATCGTACACAGGAATTGAGATTGGATCTGGGTTTGGATGAAGGTCCTGATGAATTGAATTATCTCTTGCGATATAGTGATGTGTTAATTAATAATTTCTCGACCATGGGATTGGAAGCTGCCATTTGCGACCTTCCCACCATTTATATTGGTTATGATGCCTATACTTTTGGAGTGCGGTTTGGTGTTACGACAGGGTTCCAACAACGTATGACCCACAATCGCCGGACGCTACGATTGCGCGCTTCAAAAGTGGCAAAAAACGAAACGGAACTTTTGAATCATATTAATCTGTATTTATCAGACAGGAAAATTGATCGCGACTGGCGGCACGAGTATGCCTTGTCCGAATGCGGAGACTTGGATGGCAACTCCTCTTTGAGGCTGATCGAAATGATCAAAAGCCACATATAGAGTTAATATTAAAATTTTCAGGAGTTAAGAATGAGTGATTTGAAGGAACTATTCGAAAATGGAAGATGGTATCACTGTTATCAGCATGATGGGTTGACCTCCAATGGTACCTATGATGTTGCCCAATATATTGATTATTATAAATTTGACAACGACTATGCTGGAAAAACGGTGATGGACGTTGGCTGTTCGGACGGTTATTTTTCCTTATGGATAAAAAAGCAAGGCGCAAAACGTGTTCTGGGAGTTGACTCGAACAAATATGACGGTTCTCTGGCTTTTGCGCCATCGCATGCTTTCAAGCAGGCTCATGAGGAGAAGTATACACAGTACGCAGATGACTATGCCAGATTTCACTCTATCTATGAGCAACTGGGACTTGCTACTTCAAATAAATTGTTGTTGATGAACAAATTGACTGGATTGGATGTCGAATTCAGCAATGGGTCAATTTATGACCTGACAGCCTTTGGCGAGTTTGATGTCGTCATGTGTAATGACCTCCTTGAACATCTCAGAGATCCAATTACTGCCATTGAGCAACTTTATTTTACGACGCGTGAAAAGTGTATTATTACTGTTTCCTCCGCAATGAAGGTTGGCTGGTTTGATCGAAATAAACCGTTGGCCCTTTATCAAGGGCATGTTGCCGGGGGATCATTCTTTAGCCTTTCCGAATCCGCTGTTCAAGCAATGTGTCTTTCTGCGGGGTTTCGTCGAACGGAAGTGGTTTCGCGGTTTGACATGCTAAATAGGAAACGCGATATTCCGAATTGGCATTTTGTGATGCATGCATACGTGTAAAAGGAGATAAGATGTTGGAAATTCACTTTTTGTACACTTTAAAGAACCTTGTTTTAAGAACTCCCATTCGTTATGGGTATTATCGGACGCTGGGCATGTACCGTGATTCTGCCTATGATTTTGAGTCGGACAAACATCCCGTTCGTAGCAAGCATTATGGGCAGGAAGGTTGGAAATCGGAATTTGAGGGAGAGTTTCAATATCGAGATTACGCTTCCTACGATGAATATGTAGCGCATCAATCTCAAAAATTTAATGAGATTTTGAAAACTTCAGGCGGTTTCGATAATAGAAGTTTGCTTGAGTATCGTAGGCGTTTCTATAGAAGATTTCGCAATATTCCAGCAATCCTGGATAAATCTGCTCAAATTCTTTGCCTGGGCGCGCGGCAGGGTACTGAAGTGGAAGTGCTTCGAGATATGGGCTATGGTAACGCCATTGGATTGGATCTTAATCCCGGACCAGACAACCCCTACGTAATCCCTGGAGATTTTATGAACCTGGATTATCCAGATGCCTCTGTGGACATGGTCTACACCAACTGCGTAGACCATGCCTTCAACCTGGATCAGTTTTTCAAGGAACATGCCCGTGTAGTCAAGGAAGGCGGTTATGCCATTTATGACATTGCCAGTTACGGCATGGGGCTAGGAACTTTTGAAGCGGTTGGATGGAAGTCGGACGATGCAGTTTTTGTTCTTGCATTGAGATATTTCAAGAATGTGATCAAGGTGGAGACAGATGGCGGCTGGAAGTGGTTGCTATTACGCCGCTAAATTGGCTGAAAATTTAAGGAGCTTTTTGTGAGAGATGTGCAGATCGTGGGTATCATGCTGGTGCGCAATGAAGATGTGTTCGTTGAACGCGCCATTCGCAATGTCATAGACTTTTGCGACAAACTTATCATCACTGACCATCAATCAACAGACCAAACGTTCGAGATATGTCAGCGTCTCGCGACCGAGTTTCTGAAAATAGACCTGCGTCGTATTACCCAATTGGTGGAATCTTCGCAAGCCATTGCCCCCTATTACAACACCCAGACCTGGATATTTGCCGTGGATGGCGACGAAATTTTCGACCCTGTTGGGTTGCGGCAAATGCGTCAACGGCTTCTTACCGGCGAGTTCAGCGACAGTTGGAACCTGTTTGCCAACACCCTCAACTGCATAACGCTGGACGTCAAAACCCGCACTGCCAGAGGATATTTAGCCCCACCCTCACGTGCTGGTGCGCGCTTGTTTAACTTTTCCATTATCGATGGGTGGTCGGGTGCCACTGGCGAACGTCTACATGGTGAGGGCATTCAGTTCAAACCAGGTTACCATGCCGGGTTGAGGCGCTATCTGCACCAGGAAATGGACTGGGAAGCCTCCTTTTTTCGCTATGTCCATGCGTCTTTTTTAGTCAGAAGCTCAAAAGACAGAAAAGTGCAGGTGAAATCCCGCTTGAACCCTGATGAAGAGACAAGGGTTTCTAG
>DAOTXI010000365.1:0-7527 GCA_034435475.1 Anaerolineales bacterium | reverse complement strand
CATCATCAAAGTGGCGGGACGGCAGATGCAGCAGGATTTCGAACCGGTGCTGGAGAGACAGGTCCACTACTTTGTCAACGGCGCGAGCGGAATCCAGCACGTTGGCCAGCGCGACATTGCCTGGATCCGCATCTCGAACAACGCCGCCGATAAGGGCTTCAACCTCGAACACTTCGGCAAGATATTACATGCCCGCTTCCACGAAGACTTTGGCGCCATTGTGGATAAGGTGCAGGTCACGGTCATCACCGACCCGGCGCTACATGCCGAATGGCTGGGGAAGGCGCGTGAGGCGTACGACTTCCGCAATAAACGCCTCGCCGATCTGACCGACAGCAAAGTGGAGGAGTTTTACTCCTGCACTTTATGCCAGTCATTTGCGCCAAACCACGTCTGCGTGGTTTCGCCCGAACGGCTCGGTCTGTGCGGCGCATACAACTGGCTGGACTGTAAAGCCTCGTTCAGCATCAACCCGACCGGACCGAACCAGCCCATCAAACTCGGCAAACAAATTGATGAGCGCAAGGGGTATTGGGAAGGCACGAACGATTACGCCAAGATCGGCTCGCATGGCGTGGTACAGGAAGTCTCGATGTACTCCATCATGGAAAACCCGATGACTGCCTGTGGATGTTTCGAATGCATCGTGATGTTGATCCCCGAAGCCAATGGCGTGATGGTCGTTTCGCGCGAGGATACTTCGATGACTCCCGCGGGCATGACATTCTCCACGTTGGCGGGCATCGCGGGCGGAGGGATGCAAACGCCCGGCGTGATGGGTGTCGGCAAGTTCTATCTCATCAGCCCCAAGTTCATCTCCTCCGACGGCGGGTTCAAGCGCGTGGTATGGATGTCGTCCGTGTTGAAGAATAGCATGAACGAAGAGTTCAAAGCCGTCTGCGCCCGCGAAGGCGACCCCGACCTGCTCGACCGAATCGCTGACGAACGCAACGTATCAACGGTGGACGACCTGCTTGCCTGGCTGGAGGCACACAATCATCCCGCCATGGCAATGGAGCCGATGTTCTAACAGTCACAGGTTGGAAGGTTGAAGGTTACAAGTTAAACCTTCCAACCTGTAACCTTCAGCTTGAAACAGGAGACAAAATGAAAGGCGATGACAAACTTCTGAAAGTATTGAACGACCTTCTCGCGGACGAACTGACCGCCATCAGCCAGTTGATGGTCCATTCCGAGATGTGCGACAGTTGGGGGTACGAGAAACTTCATAAAAAGATCGAGAAGCAGGCAATCGACGAAATGCATCATGCGGAATGGCTCATCAGCCGCATCCTCTTTCTGGAAGGATTGCCGGTCGTCACCAAACTTAATGCGATGAAGATCGGTAAAAATGTTTTGGAAATGTTCACCAATGATGAAGGCGCCGAACTGGAAGCGATCAAAGCCTACAACGCGGGCATCGCGTTGGCAGGCGAAGTCAGCGACCAATCCACCGGCGACTTGCTGATGACCATCCTCAAAATGGAGGAGGGGCATCACGATTGGGCGAAGAAACAGCGTATCCAGATCGAGCAGATGGGACTGGAGAATTATTTGAGCAATCAGGCGGGCGAGGGAGAGGACTAGTCAAAGTGGCTGAGAAAAAACGCAATCCGTTCAAGTTAAAAGATTTTCGCGGTGTGGATGCCAGTCACATCGGGAAACTGATCGCGCTGGGCATCAGGAATGCCGACCAGATGTTGAAAGCTGGACATACCAAAAAGCAGCGTGAGGCTCTTGCAAGAGAAACTGGAATTCCTGAAAAGAAAATCCTGGAACTGGTGAAACTCTCTGATCTAGCACGGTTGCCCGGCGTAAAAGGCATTCGCGCGCGGCTTTACTACGATGCCGGAGTGGATTGTGTCGAGAAAATAGCTGGCTGGGAGCCTGAGTCGTTACGCATCATGGTCACCAAATACGTGGAGCGGACAGGGTTCAACGGCATCCCGCCCCTGCCGAAAGAGATCAGTTCCACGATTGCGAATGCTAGGAAACTACCAAAAGTAGTGGAGTCCTGATAAAGAATCATGAAGCAACTACTCGTCCGCGACCTGATGACCGTCGGCGTGCCGACCTGCAAATGGGATTCTCCCATCGCGGATATCGCGCGCTTCCTTTTGGAGAAAAATGTCGAGGCGATGTGCGTGCTCGATGGGGAGGGTCACGGCATCGGCGTGGTCGGAGGCGATGAACTCGTCTGGGCGTATGCGCGGGAGGGATACGAAAAACTGACCGCGGAAGACGTCATGAGCGAAGGCGTGCCCGAAATCGGCGCGGATATTCCACTGGCGGTTGCGGCGCAGATGATGAAGGACAGGGGAATCCGAATCGCGTACATGATGCACAACGCGGGAGGGATCATCTACCCTGCGGCGTTTATTTCCTACCGGCACGTCCTGCGTCACATGGCGGCAAAGGATGAAAGCGAATTGAAGGATTTGGGACTTTCTGCGGAACGTAAATCGCCGCTGGAACAGTTTATCGAAAGAAGAGATGAAGCCAGAAGAAAAGCAGGACTTATCTGAAACCTGGAACCTGGAACTTGAAACCTGGAACCTGACACCGGAGGAACACCATGCCAATAGACATCCCAAAAGATAAATGGCCCGGAAGCATCCGCGCGATCACCATTGGCGCGACGAGCGCGGAGGGAGGCACGCGCGCAAAGTCCGTCACCATCGGCGGCGGGACAACGATGCCGTATTTGCAATTCGAAGCGCCGACGAAGAACAAGCCGCTGATCGCCATCGAGATCAAATCACGCAAACCCGAAGACTGGTCGCCATTGCTGATGGAAACCTGGGGAGATGTGATGGCAGATCCCGCTCGATGGTCGAAGAGAGCCGACGAAGCGGGTGCAGACCTGATCGTCCTTGCGTTGACCATCGAAGACTCTGTCGAAGACGCGGTAAAGGCGGTCAAATCCGTTTTGGGCGCGACCGGCCTGCCGCTCATCGTTTGGGGACCGGGGCAGGCAGAAAAAGATAACGAATTGCTTGTCCCGATCTCCGAAGCGACAAAAGGCGAGAAACTCGTGCTCGGAATTTGCGAAGACAAGAACTATCGCACCATCGTTGCGACGGCGATGGCGAACGGTCATCTCGTGCAGGCACGCGCGCCAATGGATGTAAATCTCTCGAAGCAGTTGAACATTCTTATCAGCGATATGGGTATGCCTAAAGACCGCATCGTCATGGACCCAACAACCGGCGCACTGGGTTACGGAATCGAATACGGGTATTCCGTGATGGAGCGCCTGCGTCTCGCGGCACTGCAAGGCGACGCGATGACCCAATTCCCGATGATCGTCACGCCCGGCTTCGAAGCCTGGAAGACAAAGGAATCAAAAGTGGGCGAAGGCGTGCCCGAAGCTTGGGGCGATTGGAAAGCGCGCGCGATCCATTGGGAAACCATCACGGCATTATCGCTCGTCGAATCCGGCGCGGATATTTTAGTGCTGCGGCATCCTGAATCGGTAAGGCGAATTAAAGAGGCGATCAACGAGTTAGTAATTGCATAAACGATACTCGTTCTTCGATATTCGAAAGACTCTGAATATCGAAGAACGAGTATCGAATATCGGAGGTTCTTATGGCGCTCTCAGGAATCCAAATCTACAAACTCCTCCCGCAGACCAACTGCAAGGAATGCAGTTTCCCCACCTGCCTTGCCTTTGCGATGAAACTCGCGGCGAAGCAGGTCGAACTCGGCGCGTGCCCGTACGTTAGCGAAGAATCGAAAAAGCAGCTGGCTGAATCCGCCGCGCCCCCCATTCGGTTAATTTCATTGAAGGCGAACGGCACCGAACTTAAGGTCGGCAACGAAGTGGTGATGTTCCGTCACGAAAAAACTTTTTACAACAAGCCCGGGCTTTTTTTGCGCGTCAAAGCCAGCGACCCCGACCTCGCGAAAAAAGTTGCCGCCGCCGATGCCTACAAAGTCAACTATGTCGGCATGGATTTAACCCTCGACGGCTTTGCGCTTGAATTGGATGGAGACCCAGCCGCCGTCAAAACGGTTCGGGATGCGACCAAGCGCCCGCTAATCCTGATCGGAAGCGAAGCCGCGCCTCTCGACTCCGCCCTGGGCTTGATTCCAAACGAAGGGACTTTGATCCACGCCGGGAATGAATCCAACTACGAAGCCCTCGCCGAAGTGGCGAAGAAACACAAGGCGTCCCTCGTCCTTAAAGCGGATTCGCTCGACGTGCTTGCCGACATGACCCAGAAAGTCCAGGCAAAGGGCGTCGAAGACATGGTTCTCGACCTCGGCGGAAAGAATCTTGGCGACTGGCTGACGCGCTCCACTCAAGTTCGCAGGCTGGCTATCAAATCCAATTTCCGTGCGTTGGGTTATCCCGTCATTTTCTTCGCCGCCCAAAACGGACTCGACAAGGAAGCCGTCTATGCCGCGCAAGCCATCGCCAAATACGCGGGCTTTGTCGTGCTCGATACCTTCGCGCCAGAGATGATCTATCCCCTGTTGGTTTTACGCGAGAACATCTACACCGACCCACAGAAACCGATTCAAGTCCAGCCCGGCGTTTACGAGATCAATTCACCCAAGCCCGAAAGCCCTGTGCTGGTCACCACCAATTTCAGCATCACCTATTTTGCAGTCGCCAACGAAGTGGAAGGCTCAGGTCTTCCCGCATGGCTGGTCGTAACCGACGCAGAAGGCATGTCCGTGCTTACCGCATGGGCGGCAGGCAAGTTCGACGCGGAGAGAATCGCCAAAGCCATCAAGGGCTTCAACGTCGCGGATAAGGTCAGCAGGAAACGCATCGTCCTGCCTGGGCATGTCGCCGTGCTTTCCGGCGAAGTGGAAGAGGAACTGCAAGGCTGGGAGGTGCGCGTTGGTCCACGAGAGGCGGTGGATCTGCCTGCGTTTATGAAGCAGGTTCTCAATTAAGTTGCAGGTTCAAGGTTGAAGGATGAAAGTCCCGCAAGGATAATAACCTTCAACCTGTAACCTTCTACCTGTAACCCAATGCAACACTCCGTCTCCTTCACCCATGAAGATAAGCAAGCCTCGGTGGAAATCCCGACCGGGACACTGCTCTCCGATGCCGCGCATCTCGCGGGCATTGACATCGGTCAGCCGTGCGGCGGACAGGGACGCTGCGGCCGCTGTGCGGTGATCGTTACAGATGGAACCGTCAGGCGAAGAAGCACACTACGCCTTTCCCCTGTTGACGTCGAACAGGGATACGCGCTCGCCTGTCAAAGCGTTGTCGAAGGCGACGCGGTCATCCACGTCCCGCCGCAGGAGAAGATCGAGCGGCGGCTGACGACCGACCGCATCGTGGCGGAAGTCACGGTTCCCTCGGGTTATGAATATACATTCGCACAAACGGTCCGGCGCATTCACCTGACTCTGAATCCGCCCAGCATGGACGACCAGACCGACGATTGGTCGAGATTACAGACGGCATTCCGCTTACAGCATCAGATGGAGAATGTATCCTGCTCTGTTACAGTGTTGCGAAAGATGGGAGAGGTCTTGCGTGAAGGGGATTGGCGGGGTACTGCCATCATCGAGACCACCGGGCTATCTGACCACGCGACCATTCGACTAATAGACTTGCGACCGGGGCATGAAGACGAATACTCTCCGCTCTGGGGCTGCGCGATAGACATCGGCACGACGACCGTCTCGTTGTGGCTGGCGGATCTGGTGACGGGTCAGGTCAAAGCGCAGGTCGCTGAATATAACGGTCAGATCGCTCGCGGAGAAGATGTGGTCTCGCGCATCATCTATTCCGGGAAGAACGGCGGCAGGGATGACCTGCGTCAGCGCGTGCTGGAGACGATGAACAATTTGCTGGAAATTGCCTGCAAGCGCGTCAAAGCAAACCCCGCAGATGTAGTGAAGGCGGCGATTGCGGGCAACAGCACGATGATGCATTTGCTGCTGGGCATTCCGGCAAGGAGCATCCGACTCTCTCCTTTCATTACAACGGTCAACCATCCTCCATTGATGACCGCTCGTGAAGTTGGTTTGAAAACCTGCCCCGAAGCCGTGGTGGATTGCCTGCCCGGTGTGGCGAGTTACGTCGGCGCGGATATTACGGCGGGCGTGTTGTCATCAGGGTTGGATGATGCGGAGAACGTCACCCTGTTCCTCGATGTCGGCACGAATGGTGAAACGGTGCTAGGCAATCGCGACTGGCTTGTCACTTGCGCATGTTCAGCCGGACCCGCTTTTGAAGGGGCGGGCGTGGTCAACGGTATGAGAGCCACAACCGGCGCAATCGAAGAAGTGTGGATCAACAGCGAAACGCTCGAACCGACCTGCCGCGTCATCGGCGGAGGCAAGCCGAAGGGCATTTGCGGTAGCGGGTTGATCTCCCTGCTTTCGGAGGCGTTCTTAACCGGGATCCTGGATAAGGGTGGCAATGTTAATTTAATGGCTGGCAGTTCCCGGGTCCGGGAGGGGGCGCACGGCGGGGAGTATGTCGTCGCCTGGGGCGCAGAATCCGAATCGGGAGAGGATATCGTCCTTTCCCGCGTGGATGTGGATAACCTGTTACGCGCCAAAGCCGCCATCTATGCGGGCTTTACGGTGCTGGCAGAGAACGTTGGCATCCCGCTCGAAACGGTTGACAAGGTTTTGATCGGCGGTTCTTTCGGGAAATATATTAACGTGGAAAAAGCGGTGCAGATCGGGTTGCTGCCCGATATTGATTGGAACCGCTTCGAATTTCTCGGCAACACGTCCGTCAAGGGCGCTTATTACGCGCTGCTGGACTGGAGGACGCGCGAGCGAATCACGGAGATCGCAAAGCGCATGACATACATCGAACTTTCGGCGGACAACTCGTTTTACGAGGCGTTTACGTCCGCTTTATTTCTTCCGCACACGGATTTATCGAAGTTCCCAAGTGTGGCAGATGCATTGGAGAGCAAACAAGCAGACAAGGAAACAGGCACACAAGCGGGCAGGTAAACAAGTAAACAGGAATTTATGCGCATGTCTACCTGTGTGCCTCCCCTAAAGGAGAAACCATGCTGCCAGATCAAATCAAAGTATTTAGGGAAATGGTCACGCTCAAGGACGGCGCGCATGTGCTGTTGCGGCCGCTGGTGAAGGAGGATCGCCCGCACCTGGACGAGATCTACCTGCCCGTCGGCGAGGACGATATGCGCTATTTCAGGCATAACATCAAGGACCCGGCTGTTTTGCAGAAATGGTGCGACAACCTGAATTACGACAAGGTGCTCCCGGTGCTGGCGCTCGTCAAAGATCACGCCGTCGGAAGCGGGTCACTGCATTTCTTCGATGGTCCAAAACGGCATATCGCCGAGGTGCGTCTGTTCCTTTCGAAGGATTACCGCAAGCGCGGACTGGGGATGAAGATCATCCGTGTGATGGACGATTTTGCGCGCAGGCAGGGTCTCGCGCTCCTGAACGCCGAGATCATCGCGGATAAGTCCAAGGTCGTGCGCGCCTTCGAACAGATCGGCTTCAAGCCGCAGTGCGTTATCGAAGATTATTTCATGTTCCCCGACGGCGATTGCTCGGACG
>DAOTXI010000364.1:0-2581 GCA_034435475.1 Anaerolineales bacterium | reverse complement strand
ACACAGGGAAATTTTGTTTATAAGGCAGGCGTTTAACTTGGGTGGCACCACGAGATTCCCCTCTCGTCCCAATGGACAGGAGGGGATTTTAATTTAACGATATTCGAACATCGATATTCGGTTTTCGAGTATCGAATATCAACTATCGAACGGAGTGTCAAATGCTACTAGAATCAACCCAAGTCCAAACCATCATCAGAGAAATCCCCGCTGACCTGGAAACCCCTGTCAGCCTGTATCTCAAACTGCGCGGAGACGGCGCGTCGTTTTTGCTGGAGTCTGTCGAAGGCGGCGAGCGCATTGCGCGCTATTCGTTCATCGGCGTTCAGCCCAAAGCGTTGTATATCTTGCGTGACGAAGAAATCGAAATTCAAGACGAGCACGGATCACGCATTACGCATTACGCTGGCGACCCGACCCGCTTTTTGCAAAATGAAATGAGCCGCTTTCCCGCCGTCCGCGTGCCGAATGCGCCGCGCTTCACGGGTGGGTTGGTGGGCTTTCTTGGGTTCGAGTCGGTTCGGTTTTTTGAACCAACTCTCGGCGCGAAAATGAAGCGGGGTTTTATCCCCGACGGCATTTACATGTTGGCAGATACCATCGTCGCCTTTGACCATGCGCGTCGCAGCATCTTCCTCATCGCCAATGTGTTGGATGGAAACGCTGAAGCCGCGAATCAAAAACTGGACGCGATTGAAGCGCGCATTGGACAACCCTTGCCGCCCGCGCCGCAGGTCGAGGTCAAGCCGTCGAAGGTCAAGTCGAATCACACGCAGGGCACATACGAAGATATGGTTCGTTCTGCCAAGGAAAATATTTTGGCGGGCGATATTTTTCAAGTGGTGCTTTCGCAACGCTTCACGCGCGAGACCAACGTCGAGCCGTTCGATGTTTATCGCGCCGTGCGCCGACTCAACCCGTCGCCGTTCATGTTCTTTTTTGATTTCGGAACCGTCGATGGTGAGCCGCTTTATCTGTGCGGATCGTCGCCTGAGATGTTCGTGCGTTTGTAAGGAAGAACCGCCTCGCTCCGCCCGATCGCTGGGACGCGACCCCGAGGCAAAGACAACGCCGCTGACGACGCTCTCGCGCAAGAACTTCTCGCCGACCCGAAGGAACGCGCCGAGCATGTCATGTTGGTTGACCTCGGACGCAACGACTTAGGGCGCGTCTGCGAATATGGCACAGTGCGCGTTTCGGATTTCTTCACGGTCGAAAAATATTCGCACGTCATGCACATCGTCTCGCACGTCGAAGGGAAGTTGAAACCTGAACTGACCGCCTTCGATTTGGTGCGTGCGGCATTCCCTGCTGGCACCGTCAGTGGCGCGCCGAAAGTCCGCGCGATGGAGATCATCGCCGACCTCGAACCTGAAACGCGCGGCGCATACGCGGGCATGGTCGGCTACTTCGGCTTCGACGGCGCCATGGATACCTGCCTCGCCATCCGCACCATGGTCGGGCGCGGCAACACCGTCAGCGTGCAAGCAGGCGCAGGCGTGGTCGCGGATTCGAATCCGACGAGTGAGTATCAAGAGACGGTGAATAAGGCGAGCGCGATGTTGCGTGCGATAGATGTTGCTGAATCTAATAGTTGATGGTTGATGGTTGACGGTTGACAGCGGAACACCGCCAACTACCAACCATCAACCACCAACAGATTGAAAGGAAAACTTGACTATGACTAATAACCCCAAACCCCGCCTCCTCACTGGCGACCGCCCCACAGGACGACTGCACCTCGGACATTACGTCGGCTCGCTGGCGAATCGTGTGCGCTTGCAGCACCAATACGACTCATTCTTCATCATCGCGGACTTGCACACGCTGACCACCAAACCCGAACGCGAATACATCAAGGAGATTCCAACCTTTATCCGCGAAATTGTTTTGGACTATCTCGCCGTCGGCATTGACCCGAACGTCAGCACGATTTTTGTGCAATCGGCGATCCCTGAAACCTTCCAGTTGAATCTGCTCTTTGAAATGCTCGTCACCGTTCCGCGCCTGGAGCGTATGCCCACGCTCAAAGACATGGCGCGCGACGCCAACATGGACTCCATGCCTTTTGGTCTGCTTGGGTATCCTGTTCTGCAAGCCGTGGATATTCTCCTCCCCCGCGCACAAGCTGTCCCTGTTGGGCGTGACAATCAATCACACGTTGAACTCGCCCGCGAGATGGCGCGCCGCTTCAACAACCTTTACGGTGACGTTTTCCCCGAACCCGAACCCATCATCGGCGACGTTCCGCTTTTGGTTGGCACAGACGGACAAAACAAAATGTCCAAGTCGCTCAACAACGCCATCTATCTCTCCGACGACGCCTAGACGGTCAATCAAAAGGTGATGAACATGTACACCGACCCCAAGCGACTCCGCGCCACCGACCCTGGGACGGTCGAAGGCAATCCTGTCTTCATCTACCACGACGCGTTCAATCCATCCTATGCCGAAGTGGACGACCTCAAGGAACGCTATCGGCAGGGCAAAGTCGGCGATGTCGAAGTCAAGGAAAAACTCGCCCGCGCCATCAACAACTTCCTCGAACCCATCCGCGAAAAACGCGCCTACTTCCTCGCCC
>DAOTXI010000363.1:0-8200 GCA_034435475.1 Anaerolineales bacterium | reverse complement strand
CCTATCAACTGATGCTCAAACCCGGCATCAAAGTGCAGAACACCGAAGCGAGAGGCCTGCTTGCCGAGGCCGGAGCGCAAGTAGACGAAGAAACGATGATCGTCCGCATTCCAGAGCAGATTACGGTCAAGGCGTTGGAAACCGTTCCACGCGTGTTCCACCTCTACGATTACGAAGGCAATCCCAAGGTCAAGTACGGAGGCGACGCGGTCCACTTCGACCCCGGCTCCTCGGGCATCTCCGTCCTGATTCCGGAAACGCTCGAACACAAGACCGCTGAAACCGAAGACCTGTTGCGCATCATCAAAGTGACGGAAAGTCTGCCGCAATACGACGCTCAATCCACTGCGGTGGTTTGCCATGATGTACCGAAGGAACTGCATGACCTGTATCGTTTGTATCTGGTCATGCAGTATTCGAAGAAACCGATTGTCACGGGCGCGTTCACCAACCAAACCGTACATGCGATGATTGATATGCTGGCGATCTTTGCGGGCGGTCGTGAAAATTTAAGAACCAAACCGCGCGCCATCTTCGATGCCTGCCCCTCGCCGCCGTTGATTTGGTCGAACTTTGGCGCGGGGCAGTTGATCGAACTCGCCAGAGCAGGCGTTCCCACAGAGATCGTTTCCATGCCGTTGGCAGGCGCGGCGGCTCCGGTGACTTTGCTCGGCGCGGTCACACAGCATGCAGCAGAATGTCTTTCGGGCATCGCCATTCATCAGCTCGCCCACGCGGGTTCGCCCATCGTTTGGGGCGGCGCGCCAGCGATCTTTGAAATGCGCAAAGGCGGCACGCCATACGGAGCCATCGAAACCGCCATGATCGACTCGTCCTACGCGCAGGTCGGCAAGGCGCTGGGCTTGCCCACCCACACCTACCTCGGTGCAACTGACTCGAAAGTGCTCGACATGCAAGCAGGCATGGACAGCACCATGGGTTTCCTCGTCGGCGCGCTCAGCGGCATCAACATGATCTCCGGCGCGGGCATGTTGGACTCACTGCTGTGCCAAAGCCCCGAAAAACTTGTCATCGACGCCGAAGGCATCGCAATGGCAAAAAGAATGTTGAAAGGCATGCTCGTCCAATCGGAAACGCTCGCCACCGAATTCTTTGAAGGCGTCAACTTCAAAGGCGGCGACTTCCTCAAACAAAAAGTGACCATGAAACTCTTCCCGAAAGAGCAACACATGCCGACGAAGATCATTGACCGCGACTCGATCCGTGGATGGAAAGCATCCGGTTCGCTGGATACCTTCGAGCGCGCCCGAGTCCATGTGAAGGAATTGCTCGCCTCTTACCCTCGACCTGTGCTTGATCCCGTCCATGAGGCGGAGTTACACGCTTATGTCTTGAACCTCGCCAAACAAGCCGGTATGGATGAATTGCCCAGATTGGAAGAACTCGAATTTGCTTAGAAAGCGACCAGTGACGAGAAATGAGGAGCGAGTTAAGGTAGAACGCCAAAAGAAATTTAACCCACAAGCCGACCGCCAACTGCGGTCTATGGTCTACGGTCGGCGGTCAATATCTGTAAAGAAACATTCGACAATTTACTTAGAAGTTACAATAACCTCATTGCTCATTTCTTATTTTTGGATACTCAAAATAATGCCAACCCTCCCCGACCTCCTCCGCATTCCTTATGTTGACCCCGGTTTGAAATATGCCATCTCGCCCGATGAGAAGCGAATTGTGTTTTCGTGGAATAAGTCTGGGACGTGGGAATTGTGGGAGGCTAGAGGATTGGAGATTGGAGAATTAGGGATTAGTTTGGCTGGCGCGAAATTTTCGCCGCAATTCTCGCCGGACGGAACGAAGATCGCCTTCGCGCTGGATTTGGATGGAAGCGAGTCGTATCACATCTGCGTCCATGACTTCGCCACCAACACATCCACCGACCTGACGCCGGATATTTTATACGCGCATCAGCCCAATGTATCGTGGTCGCCGGATGGGAATTCGCTGGCTGTGCTTTCAGACGCGAAGGGAATCTTCTCACTATATGTCCTGCCGCTCGATGGCAGCGGGGCGCGGATGATCCGCAATATCTTCCACCCCTGCTGGGATGTTGCCTGGTCGCCAGATGGCAAGTGGATCGCGGTCGAGTCGGAGGCGGCGGCGAGTGAGCGCAGTGTTCATATCGTGCCAATGGGTCGCCATAAAGGGAAGGTTCGCACCGTTCAGTTAATGCAGGAGGGCAAAGCGCTGAACGCGCAACACCCGACATGGTCGCCGGATTCAAAGTCGCTGGCGTTTTCCTGCGAGAATGGCGAATGGTTCAATATTGGTTTGTTTCATATTGATACGCAAGAGATCACATGGGTCACCGACTCGGTTGGGGATGACACACAGCCCGCATGGTCGCGGAGCGGAGATGTTATCGGCTGGGTACACAGTGAGGGCGCAAAAACCAAGTTTCAGTTTAAGCGCGGAGGCGATGCTATTCGTGAGGTGAAGGCCGGTGAGGGAGTCCACGTCCAACCGCAGATCACAGCCGATGGGGTCGTCATCCTTTTTGAAGATGTGAATCATCCAACGGATTTGTGGAAGATCGATCTTGAGACGGGCAATGCGGCTCAGTTAACAAGGTCGCTGGAAGAAGAGTTGAATTTTCCACAGCCGGAAGAGATTTGGTATGCGGGCATGGACGGTGTGCAAGTGCCTGCGTTGTTGTATCGCGGCGATGGCGAATGCGCGGTGCTCGATATTCATGGGGGCCCCAACTGGCATTTGCAGTTTTCGTGGAACCCGGTGTTGAGTTTGTTTGCATTGCGCGGGTGGACAGCGCTCGCGCCAAATTATCGCGGCTCGACGGGTTATGGCAAGAAGTGGCAGAATGCCAGTCGCTATGACATGGGCGGTGTGGATAACGATGATTGTGCGGCAGGCGCAAAATATTTATTGAAAAACGGATTAGCCAAAAAAATAGCCGTAACGGGGCGAAGCCATGGTGGTTATTTGACGATGACTTGTTTGACGGGGTATCCTGAATTATTCGCAGGCGGTTCGGCAGTTGTTCCGTTCTTGAATTGGATCAAGTCGCATCACGAGTCGCGTGAAGATCTTAAGCATTGGAATATTGAGAACATGGGCGACCCGGAAGATAACAGGGAACTTTGGATCGCGCGTTCGCCGTATTTCTTTTTGGATCGCGTGAGTGCGCCAGTGCAATTGGTGTGCGGCGAAAACGACCCGCGCTGCCCGGCGTCCGATTCCATTGATGCGCGGAATAAACTGGTGGAGTTGGGCAAGGATGTAGAATTGCTTTTGTACGAAGGCGAAGGTCACGCGTTTTATAAAATCGAGAATATTATGGATGCGGAAGTAAGGCGGGTGGCGTTTTTGGAGAAGATTCTAACCGGAGACCGCGAACAATAGACTACCCGGCGGTGGTTGGTTGTCTGTGGTCAATGTTAGAAGAGGAGATATCAATGGAGCCACTGAAGTTTTTATCCGATGCCGATGTGCAAGCCATGCACGAAGCCACTTTGCAGGTGATGCAAGAGGCTGGCGTGTTTTGGACGCACAAACCCAGCCTTGATATTTTGCAGAGCGCGGGCTGTGCCGTGCGCGATAACCGCGTGTTCTTTCCGCCAGACCTGGTAATGGATTGTGTCGCCAAAGCAAATAAACGACCTGTAATCCGCGGGCGCAATGGGCAGGTGAACGAGTTGGGCAATGGCGCGTTGTACTTCCACAATTTAGGCGGCGCGCGCGATGTGTACGATGCCAGAACCAACACGCGCCGCGTGGCAACCACTCAGGACTGCGCCGATGCGGTGCGCCTGTTGGATGCCCTGCCAAACTGCAACACGGTGACTCCATTTTTCACCCCACCCGATGTTTCAAATGAAATGATGTCACTGCACATGTACCGCCATGCGCTTTCGAACACGGTCAAGCCGGTGCAGGGTCCTGGTATTCAATTCGGTCATGAAGTGCGCTTCGCAGTGGAACTGGCGGCGGTGGTCGGCACCAAGCCCGAAGAGTTGACCCTCTCCCTTTCGCCAGTCAGCCCGTTGACCATGCATGATATTGCCGCCGAAGCGATCATGGAAATGGCAAAGTACGGCGTCATCCACGCAAACCTGCCCTGCCCGACTGGAGGCGCAACCTCGCCCATGACCATCACCGGGAGTCTCGTTCAACAAAGCGCCGAGTCGCTAGCTCCGCTGGTGCTGGCACAACTCATCAATCCCGGTTGCGGCGTGATCTACTGCGGTCGTTTGGGGATGTTGGAGCCTCGCACCGGGCTGATCTGGGGCGGTGTGGAGTTGGGCTTATCCTCTGCCGCCACGGTTCAACTCGGACATTATTACGGGTTCAGCGTCAATGTGTATGGGTTCTCGACCAATGCGCATACCCTCGACGCGCAAAACGCCTTTGAACGGGGACTCAATGCCGCCATCCCCGCCCTGGCTGGAGCGGACGAACTCTCGGGCATCGGCGAAATGGAAGCGGGTGTGATGGGTTCCTTCGCGCAAATGGTGTTGGATAACGAACTGGTCGGCAGTGTGCAACGCCTGCGCAAAGGACTCTCCGCAGATGCTGAACATATTGCCGTGAATATCATTCTGGATGTGATGAACGGTACGCGTAACTTCCTTGGGCAGAAGCACACCATGAAGCATTTGCGCGGCGGGGAGATGGCGCTGACCAAACTTGCCGAGCGCAATTCATGGGATACCTGGGACGAAAAACTTGGGCGCAAGCAAATGGCGGACCATGCCGTCGAAGAATCCGAACGGATCTTGCGCGAACATCAGGTTCAACCATTGGATACGGCGCAGGAAGCGGAACTGGACAGGATATTAGCCGCGGCAGAAAAAGAGACTGCAAAAAAGAAGTGAGTAGAGAATAGTGAATAGTGAATCGTAATAAGTGAACAGTAATCAGTTATCAATTCTTCGTGGACAAGACGCGGTAAAATAGGCAGACAAAAGAGGATACTCATGCTCAAACAATCACATGCAATATCTGAGGAACTGATCGAATGGCGGCGGGATTTTCACATGCATCCCGAGATCGCATTCGACCTGCACCGCACGGCGGGGATCGTGGCGGATGAATTGGAAAAGATGGGGTATAGAGTCAGGCGCGGGGTGGGCAAAACAGGCGTGGTCGCGGAAATAGGCGAAGGCGGCAAACTCGTCGCCATCCGCGCAGATATGGACGCACTGCCGATCATCGAACAGACGGAAGCGGAATATGCCTCCCAGACTGCAGGGGCAATGCACGCCTGCGGGCACGACTCGCATACCGCGATGGCGCTGGGAGCGGCGAAAGTCCTGACGAAAGAAAAATTCACAGGGCGGGTGCGCTTTATTTTCCAGCCCTGCGAAGAGACGGCGGATGCTGAAGGCAAAAGCGGGGCGCAACGCATGTTCGAAGAAGGCGCGGTGGATGGCGCAGATTACGTCATTGCCCAGCACGTGGACCCGACTCAACCGGTCGGTACCATCTCGATCAATGATGGTCCATGCACGGGCGGGGTCGATTCGTGGAGCGCGGTTATCAAAGGCGTCGGCGGGCATGGGGCGCATCCACAAAGCACGGTGGATCCTTTCGTGCTCCTGGCGCACGTCATCACGGCGTTGAACGCGATCACCTCCCGCAAACTGGACCCGTTCGAGCCTGCCATCGTCAGCATTGGAGCCGTCCACGGCGGGGTGGCGGAGAACGTCATCCCAGACCGGGTTGAGCTCAAGGGAACACTGCGGTTTGCTTCATTGGAAATTCAGAAGAAATTGCGGGAGGAAGTGACCCGCGCCTTCGAGATCACCCGGACCCTCGGCGGCGATTACGAACTGAGCTTTCTCTTCGGCGGTCTGCCGCTGATCAATGATAAATATGTTTCAGATACGATTGCCCAAGTTGGGTATGACCTGCTGGGCGAAGGCAAGGTCCTGCCAATGTGGAAGACCATGGGCGCGGAGGATTTCCCGGCGCTCCTGCAAAAAGCCCCCGGCGCAATGTTCACCCTGGGCGTCAATATCGAAGGGCGTCCGTTGTACGAATTGCATCATCCCAAATTCGACCTCGACGAACGCGCGTTGCCGATCGGCACGGCGGTGCTGGCGGAGACGGCGTTGAGATTTTTGAAATCATAGAAAGCGCGTAGAAGACGTTCTCTACCGACAAACACAGCACAGACACATTAGAGAACGTGTCCTGCGCGGCAATAAATTTTCGGAGAACATTCATGCATACCATTCTCAAATCAGAAAAGAAGGAAGTTACCATCGGCTTCGACAAGCCGTTCGTCATCATCGGAGAAAAGCTGAACCCGACAGGCATCAAGAAACTCGGTCAGGCATTGGTCGAGCGGAATATGGATTACGTCAAACATCTCGCCAAACGACAGGTGGATTGGGGCGCGGATGTGCTGGATGTAAATGTCGGTCATCCACAGATCGAGGAAGCCGAAGTCATGCCGATTGTTGTCGAAGCAGTGCAATCCGTTACCGATGTGCCACTCTGCATCGACTCGAACGAGCCAAAGATTCTCGAAGCCGGGCTGAACGCCATCAAGGGTGGCAAACCTCTGGTCAATTCCGTCAACGGGGAGGAAAAACAACTTGCGACTGTCCTGCCCATCGTCAAGGCGAGAGGCGCGGCAGTCATCGGCCTGGCGATTGGCGATGAGGGCATCCCAGCGACTGCGGAAGGGCGGCTTGCGGCGGCGGGCAAGATCATCGAACGCGCCGCCAAGATCGGAATTCCCATCGAAGACATCATCATTGATCCGTTGGTGATGACAGTCGGGCATAACAGCGCGGCAGCCACAGTCACGATCAAAGCCATTGAACTGATTCGCGAAAAATTCGGGGTCAACATCAGCCTTGGAGCGAGCAATGTTTCCTTTGGTCTTCCCGATCGTCACTCCGTCAATGCCGCGATGCTTTCGCTTGCCATGCAGGTCGGCGCAACCACATCCATCACAGATCCCATCAAACTTGGGGCGGCCATCAAAGCCACCGATCTTTTACTCGGACGCGACGCAAATTCGATGCGCTATCTAAAATATTTCCGCGCAACAGATAAACTGCGCGCGGCGGAAACAGCGGCGAAGTAGGACCAACCCAAGCATACAATCGCGAACCTTGCTGCGCAAAAAAGGCTTGTCCGTTGACAAGAAAACCGTTCTGCCAGCAGGGGCGACCCTTCTCGTTATTCCAGGGAAATTCCAAAACATGACGGGGCACCCCTGCGCAATGTTCGACAAAGTTACAAATACACCATGAACCCTATAGATTCGTTACTGACAAAACAGCGCATCGCCATTGTGGATGGCGCGATGGCAACCGAACTTGAAGCGCGGGGCTGCAACCTGAACAACGCGCTCTGGTCGGCGAAGGTGCTGCTGGAACAACCCGAACTCATCCATGCTGTGCATCTCGATTACTTCAACAATGGCGCCGATATTGCCATTACGGCGAGTTATCAAGCCACTGTCGAAGGTTTTGCAAAGCGCGGATTATCCAGGCAACAATCCCTCGACCTGATAAAAAAATCCGTTCGGCTGGCGCAGGAAGCGCGCGACGAATTCTGGTCGCTTGAAGAGAACAGAATGAACCGCGCTTATCCGATCGTTGCCGGTTCGGTGGGACCTTATGGCGCATATCTTGCAGACGGTTCGGAATATCGCGGCGATTACAACTTGACTGAAGATGAATTGATCGCCTTTCATCGTCCGCGGGTGGAGGCTCTCATCGCCTCTGGCGCGGACCTGTTAGCCTGCGAAACCATCCCATGCCTGATCGAAGCCCGGGCATTGATCCGTCTGCTGACAGAGTTCCCGAATACACCGGCATGGTTCACCTTCACCGCCAGAGACGGCGAACATATCAGCAACGGCGAAAAGGTTGCAGAGGCTGCGGCTTTTCTGAACGATCAGCCCCAAGCCGCCGCAATTGGCATCAATTGCACCTCCCCGCTTTACATCCTGGAATTGATCCGCCGGATCAAAAGCAAAACAAACAAACCCATTGTCGTTTATCCCAACTCGGGCGAGGTGTACAACGCATCCACAAACACATGGCACGGCGAAACCTCCTGCGATTCGTTCGGTAAACAATCCAAAGACTGGTATGAAGCGGGGGCAAAAGTCATCGGCGGGTGCTGCCGGACAACGCCGGGGCATATCCGTGAAATCAAAGCCTGGGCTTCAAAAGGATAAAGCTATGAACAGTGAATT
>DAOTXI010000362.1:0-4195 GCA_034435475.1 Anaerolineales bacterium | reverse complement strand
TTTACCCATTCAACCTGATTCTGCGATTCAAGCCATCCGCCTCTTTACCGGACCGATACCAACTGTCCTGCTTCTTTTGGCTGTCGTCTTCGCCTGGAACTATCCCATCACCCGCGAGAGCCATAATGAAACGCTGAAAGTGTTGGCAGAACGAGAGGCATGATATGCTCCCCCGTCATCAAACTTGCAGCATTTGTTCCAATCTTCAAGATCATCAGTCCGCAACGGAGTATGTTCTCAGCCCGGAAGAAAATATTGATTTCCCTGAAAACGTACTGAACGCCATCGGAAAACTTAAAAAAGTAAAAGAGATTTCATCGAGCACAGATATATTCCAATGCCCCGAGTGCGGCTCTTATTATATGTACAGCACCAGCTACGAATATCTGATCGGTGGCAGCGGTTCGTATGATGAGTACAACCTGACGCGCATGAACGATGAAACGGCAAAAATTTTTTTGTCTGACGATTGATATCTGACCGCAGCCCACAGTCTGCAATCGGATATACTACGCACATGATCCTCGAATTCAAAGGGAAAATATTTCAATGGCATGGACCCGCCCCTTATCTCTTCAAAGCAGAAAATCTCAAGGAAAACGATGAAATAAAAACAGGGATCGAACTTCAAGGTTTATAAATAGTGACGAGACAATAAATCATTTTATAAAGGATCCAGTTGTGAATAGAAATCTTTTCAGAATATTCTTGGGCTTATCCGCATTAGTCATTTCATCATTAGCTTGTTCTTCCGAAATCAATGAATTCACAAGCGTGGCTTTTTCACCAGATGGTATGTATGTCGCTGCAGGAGCGAACGATGGAACAACAAGGATTTGGGAGGCAAAAACAGGAACATTGATCTACACTCTTAAAAGTCACACTCACGATGTGAGTGACATCGCTTATTCGCCAAATGGGAAAATTCTTGCCAGTGGCTCAACAGATCAAACAGCCATATTTTGGGATACTGCCACCGGCAAAAAACTATACACATTCAAACCTGAACCCATTGTCAGACCCATTCCAGGAACTGATTTAGAACGTGTATCAGATGTTATTTTTCATGCCATTGCATTTTCACCCGATGGGAAACTGTTTGCAGCTGCAACCCATGCTGACACCATTCATCTATGGGATGCAAACTCCAAAGAATTAGTCAAAATACTTAAGCCTCCGTCTTATGATAAGGAGCGCGAAAGCACTCCTTACGGAGTGGAATTTTCATCAGACGGAAAATATATCATTTCGTATGCATGGGCTGGAATCACAGGACCATTCTTCTGGAGAACTGATAATTTTGAGTTCCAATTACTTGGATCCGGGAACAATATCGAAATTCAAGCCATTGCAACATCACCAATCAATGGTCATCTAGCGATATCTGTTCTTGGAAAGAACAACGATATTGAGGTGTGGGATTTACCAAACAACGAGATAGTCACGAAATGGGAGGCAAATTCTTACAAAACTGCCTCACGTGCCCTTTCATACTCGCCAGATGGAACTCTCATCGCCCTAGGCGACTACGACAAAATGTTTACTCTTTGGGACGCAAAATCTGGCAACCCTATTCCATTAGATGTGCAACTTCCAGAAAAAATAGCCGAATCGAAAACAGCGAATTCAATAATTCCAACCGCTGTGTCCATTTCACCTGATAATTCACTCGTTGCCATTTCGGCGAACTACGGCATTGTGGGCGTTTGGGATACGCAAACCGGAAAATTGTTATGGCAATTTAGCAAGTAATCAAAATCTCCCAGTGCAATCAAATCATCAAGTATTATGCATAACTCCGATCGCGTATAAGTGATGAAATCGCAAAGAAGTTTCTGTTGAATGCCTGACTGCAATAGGCGTTATACTTCACAATATGATCCTTGAATTCAAAGGCAAGATCTTCCAATGGCGCGGACCGGCTCCCTATCTCTTCGTGGCAGTGCCAGATAAAGAAAGTGCCGATATAAAAGCTGTTTCCAAATTGGTCACGTATGGCTGGGGCGTTATTCCTGTCATGGTGACGGTTGGCAAGACGGAATGGAAGACATCGCTTTTTCCGAAGGATGGACGGTACCTTGTGCCGATCAAGATGCTCGCGCAAAAAGCGGAGAAGCTCAAAGAAGGCGATGAAATAAAATTACGTCTGGAATTTCGGTTATGACGGAAAACAATATGTCGAAAGTGCATCCCGAACTACAGAGCGCACTCAAAAAAAGCCCAACGTTCGATTACAGCAGCAAAAACCTTTGGTTCATCCGGCTGCTGATATCGTCCATACCTGCTCCAAAAAGCACCCGCAGATATTTCTATCAAGAATATAAAGATCGATAATAAAGATAACAGCGCGAAAATAAAGTTACGGATCTATCAGCCTGTACAGCGCGCAAATGTTACTCCCGTCCTGCTTTGGATGCATGGCGGCGGGCACATCATTGGCAAGCCCGAAATGGAAGATACGATATGCACCCAGTTTGTGCGTGAATTGGGCATCAGCATCGTTTCGGTAGATTATCGCCTTGCGCCCAAGCATCCCTTCCCAGCCGGGTTGGAAGATTGCTACTCCGCCTTGGTGTGGGCAAAGCAAAATTCAGAGCCATTCGGTTTCGATGCAACTCGAATTGGCGTTGGCGGTACCAGTGCTGGGGGCGGACTGGCTGCCGCACTGGCACAATTGGCGCATGACCGCAGAGAAGTATCTCCCATCTTTCAATTGCTTACATACCCCATGCTGGACGATAGAACCGCCCTGCACAGAGACATTGACGATAGCAACAGTCCGACCTGGAGTCAAAAGAGCAATCGCTTCGGCTGGGAAGCGTATCTAGGGAAACACTATGGAGCAGATGAGATCCTTGCATATTCCGTACCCGCCCGTCGCGAAGACCTTTCCGGTTTGCCGCCAGCATGGATCGGCGTAGGCACATTGGATGTATTTTACGAAGAAGATATGCTGTATGCCCAACGCTTGAAAGAAGCGGGCATCGAGTGTGACCTGAATATCGTCGAAGGCGCTTTTCATGGATTTGATGTATTCGACCAGAAATTGTCCATTGTTCAAGAATTCCGAAAGTCGCAGATCGATGCACTTAAAAAATACCTGGTTCTCCGAGACTTCCCGTGATTAAGACCTTTTGAACACGGATACTACGGACCAACACGGCTTTACACGGATTTTTTGAAATTATTTCAGTGCGAATCCGTGCAATCCGTCAAATCCGTGTACTGAATTCATGGCAAATCTTGAAAACCTAAACTCTTGATTGGTTGAGTTCAAAATACGAATGATACAATTGCGATAACTTACTGGTATGCATAACTCCGAAACGATAGCCAACGAAAAAGAAGAACTCAAACAAGCGGTGTTGAACGCGCGTCCGTTCAAGCCGCTTTATGTTAAGTTCAAGGTCTTTTATGGCTGCAACCTCAAATGTGAGATGTGCAACCACTGGCGCGAGACCCGCGAGCCGCCTGTTACGCCCGAACGCCTGAAAGAAGTCATCTCTGAATTGGCAGAAATGGGCACGAAGAAGATCCACATCTCCGGCGGCGAACCCATGTTGCGACCACAGATTCCTGATTTCGTGGAATTGGCTTCTTCGCTTGGCATCAAAGTAACCATGACCACAAATGGCACGCTCATCACCAAAGAAAAAGCCAAACGGCTTGTGGAAGCAGGTTTGCGCGGCGTGAATCTCTCCATCGACTCGCCGATTCGCAAGATGCATGAAAAAATTCGCGGGGTAGAAGGTGCATTCAAGTTAACCACCAAAGCGGTCGCACTTTTCAACCGCTATAAACACAAAGGCAAACTCACCATCCGCATAAACACCGTGGTCAGCCGCACAAATTATGAGACGCTTGCCACTCTCCCAGACCTTGCTCGCGAACTCGGCGCGGATGGCATCAATCTGATTCCTGTAGACGACCACTGCGGCGAGATTCTGTCCATGCGCAAGAAAGATATCGAGAAGTTCAATAACGAGATCGCGCCACGCATCGCCGAACGCGCTCTTGAATTAGGGCTGATCGTTTCGGATGAAGATGCTTTTCCCTTTGGGCGAGACGAGTCCGAGGTCCGCTTGGGACGCGCGGGGAGATACGCCTTCGGCTTCTATGAAAAGCATCCCTGCTATGCTCCCTGGTCACATACATTGATCGACTTCAATGGCAATGTTTATGTCTGTTGCATGAC
>DAOTXI010000361.1:0-3144 GCA_034435475.1 Anaerolineales bacterium | reverse complement strand
ACCCCACGCTGACAGATTTTGTACTCAATACCCTGGGTTCTCGCGGGCGGACGTTTTATCCTCTTTTTCGCAATACCGTCAGCCCGACCGTTTTGCATGGCAGCAGCAAGATCAACGTCATTCCCAGCGAAATTTCCGTCGAACTCGATGGGCGTTTATTGCCCGGTCAGACTCCCGAAGACATGCTGCGCGAATTACGAGCCATCGTCGGCGATGACGTTCAACTGGACCTGATCCAATTCGACCCGGGACCCGCCGAGCCGGATATGTCGCTCTTCAATACCCTCGCCGGTGTTTTGAAAGAATTCGACCCGCAGGGCATTCCCATTCCGCTACTGCTAAGCGGCGTGACCGATGGGCGATTCTTCTCGCAAATCGGAATCCAAACCTATGGCTACCTGCCCATGACCCTGCCCGAAGATTTCAATTTCTCACAGATCATCCACGCCGCCGATGAACGCGTCCCTGCCGCCGCCATCGAGTTTGGGGCGCAAGCGATCTATAAAGCGTTGCAAAAGTTTGGGTGAACTGATGTTATACAGTAGGGGCGACCCGTCCAAACCTATGAGAATTTTGTTACACCAGAAAGGGTCGCCCTGCCGCCGGGGCAACCCTCCTTTTGAGGATAAAAACTCTGACATACATTAACGAGTTGCCTCTACGGAAAATCGCGCAAGGCGCGTTATTCACTCCCCTTACGCGGTAGCGCGAGATTTATCTCGCGTTTTAGGGCGACATAAATGTCGCGCTACGAGGAAACTGCGCAACGTGCGTTATTCAGAATAAAATATATGTTTACCGTCGTTGCGCCGCAAGATAAACCTTGCGGTACTGCTTGTTACGAAAGGAGAACCCCATGGCAAAGGCATTTTCTGTCGAATCGTGGAATGTGGAGCATTTCAAGGAGGACCGCTCACGGGTCGAACGAGTTGTGGATTTTCTAAAGAAGCAAAAGCCGGATGTCTTCGCGCTCTACGAAGTGGAAGGCTCGATGGTCTTCAGTGAATTGGTGCAAGCCATGAAGGATTATACCTTTCATATTACGGAAGGTCCGCAAGTGCAGGAAATTCTGGTGGGAGTCAAACAGGGGTTGACGGCTTTCTTCACGCAGAAGATCGAATTCAAATCGGGCGCGACCGCCATGCGACCCGGCGCATTGCTGACTGTGACCGTGGCGGACAAACATTATCCGCTCCTGTTCCTGCACACTGCCAGCGGCAACGACCCGCGCGGGCTCGGTTTGCGCGACGACATGATGCTGCGCGCCGTTGACTTCCGCAAATCGCTCGATAAGGCGGCGAAGAAAGCGGGCGGAGAGTCTGCCAATTACATCTTCCTCGGCGATTTCAATACAATGGGTATGGAATATAAATTTGTCAAAGGCAGGGATATTTCTGCGGAGGAGGAATTGGTGAAGTTATCGAAACAAGCCGGTAAACGCAAGATGCGCCTGCTGACGAAATCTTCGACGAACACCTGGTCAAATGGAAGTAAATCCAGCATTCCCGACTCGAACCTGGACCATGTTGTTGCGGCGGATCACCTGGTCTTCACCCAGTTTGGCGGGAGCGATGTTTCCGTCCGCGGTTGGGCGGAGAAGAAGACCGTGCAGGAAAAGGACGAATGGATCAAGCAATTCTCCGATCATTCGATGTTGTATTTCGAAGTTCACAAGGTTTAAATGAAAAAGATTATCGTGATTATCCTCCTGTTGGTATGCCTGACGGCTTGCGGGATCGCGACGCCCCTGCCGCCGGTCTCAGCCGATGTGGGCGCGAAGTTCACCCTTGAGCCGGGACAGTCTGCGTTGATAAGCGGCGCGGATTTCGAAATCACCTTTGTCGGAGTAGCCGGCGACGGACGTTGCCCGTTGTTGATCGAATGCGCCATGAGCGGACCTGTGACGGTGACCATCTCGATCAAATCCGGGGCGAATGTTAATGGCGAGTTTCAGCTGACCACCTTTACCGATAATGACGGCAGCGTTCCCCCCATGGATTTTGAAGGGATGACTCCGCAGGTCGAATTGAATGGATATTCGATCCGGTTGGCAAGCCTTCTGCCTTTCCCGCAGAGGTCGGTGGCGGAGATTCGAGATGACGAATATCGAGCCGCTTTTGTCGTTTCGAAGTAGATTGAGTGAATATGGAAGATGATTACAAGGATAAAGTCCGCGAGCATGTTTTGAGCCGCGACTCTTTCGTGCGGGCTGTGTTCACCGGGAATCAAAAGGGAGCCGACCTGGGCTGGGTCAAGGTGATTATCCGCCCGGTGGAGATCAAAGGGGTCTATCATTTGCAGTTCTCGTTCTTCGATGAGAAGAAAGATATATCGAAGAATTACACCCTTGAAGAATCCGCCGCAAAATTGGACGAGGCGCTGGCGCTCCCGTTCCGGAATATCTTCATCGAAAGCGCGGAAGGCAGTCTTCAAGTCAATATATCGAAGAAAGGCAGACCGCTGGTGAGCGAACAGAATCGCTCCGGCAACAAGGCTGAAGTTGACCTGTCTCATAACCGTGAAAAGAAACGGCTGCTCTCTGCCGAAAATGCAAAACCCTTTTTGGAGGCGGTCGGCATTCTAACCCGTGATGGGCGCATTAAAGCCGACATGCGCAGGAAACACACCCAGATCAATGAGTTCCTTCGGTTGGTGGATGAGACGAACGCGATCGGCGATTTCAAGGACAAGTCACTCCATGTGGCGGATTTCGGATGCGGAAACGCCTACCTGACCTTTGCGCTTTATTTTTACCTGCGGGAAATTCTGCAATACGATGCGCATGTGACCGGGGTTGATATCAAAAGCGAATTGATCGAGCGTCATCGTAAAAAAGCCGGGGGGTTGGGCTGGGAAAGTTTATCGTTTCAGGTTGGGCAGATCGCGGAATATCAAGCGGATGTCGCGCCTGATATTGTGGTTGCGCTTCACGCCTGCGACACCGCAACCGATGACGCGCTTGCGCAGGGAATTCGCTGGGGGAGCAGGGTCATCATCTGCGCGCCGTGCTGTCAGCACGATTTGCAGGCTCAGATGGCTCGTGTCACCCTGCCTGAAGCGATGGCGCCCGTTCTAGGTCATGGGATTCTGTTCGAGCGGATGGGCGACATCCTCACCGACTCATTCCGCGCCGCCATATTGCGC
>DAOTXI010000360.1:0-18416 GCA_034435475.1 Anaerolineales bacterium | reverse complement strand
GCAAAACGCGTCCGAGAAGTTAAAATCCAAAGGGTTGAATTTCATCGCCGCGAACGACATCTCCGCGGACGATGCCGGGTTTGCCGTCGAAACCAACCGCATCACGCTGTTGTTCGCGGACGGCGCTCAAGAATCTTTGCCGCTGATGAGCAAGACCGAAGTGGCTGAAAAAATCGTCGCACATATCGCAAGGTTATTGGAGTAATATGCGCATTCTGGTCATGTCGGATATTCACGCAAATTACACCGCGCTCGAAGCGGTGCTGAAAGATGCCGGGCAGGTGGATGAAACCTGGTGCCTGGGCGATCTGGTCGGGTATGGACCCGACCCGAATGCCGTGGTCGAGGAGATTCGTGAAATCAAAAACCTGACCTGCCTGATGGGCAACCATGATGTGGGAGTCGTCGGCAGGATGTCCTTGGAGACCTTCAACGGCGACGCCAAACGTTCGTTGATGTATCACGAGCAGGTGCTTTCCGCCGGCAATATGGATTTCATCAAGTCGCTGCCTTCCAAGCCGAAGGTGCGTAATGAGGCGACCATCGTCCACGGCAGTCCGCGCGACCCGTTATGGGAGTACATCCTCAACTCGACGACGGCAAGTTTGAACTTCGATCACTTTGGCACCGACTGGTGTTTTGTGGGGCATACGCACATCCAGTGCAGTTTTACGCTGAAGGATGGTTCTGACTGGGTTACCGCTGAATACGCCAAACCGGATGTCGCGCTTCAACTTCACCCGAAGTTGATCCTTAATCCCGGGTCGGTGGGTCAGCCCCGCGACCGGGACCCGCGCGCCGCCTATGCCATCTACGACACCGAAGCCCGCACCTGGACTCCCAAACGAGTCTCATACAATATTGTCGAGGTGCAGGAACGCATCCGCGCGGCGGGACTGCCTGAGAAACATGCGGTACGCATTGGCGAAGGCTGGTAAAGACGGACTCCAAAGTCCTGCCCTGAGTTGATCGAAGGGCTCCTGATTTTGGAGAGACAAGGGGAACTATTTTTGCAAGTTCCGCGTCCTTTTGGAAGAGAAACCACCAAAGGAAAAGGAGAAGTTGAAATGAAACGCCTGATGCCCTATAGTTTTATCCTTATTGCCGCCATTGTCCTGGGCGCTTGCGCGGGTGGTATTGCCCGAAGCGAACCTGAATACCCCGTGGAGGCTCCTCCCGCCATGGACATTGCCCCCGCTCCGACCATGATGTATGTGGAGGAATCCGCCGCGCAGGAAGCGCCTGCCAGTGGAGGCGGAGGGGAGGCGGCGAGTGTCGAACGCATCGTCATCCAAAACGCCGACCTTGCCATCGTCGTCTCCGATGTGGAAGGGCGCATGGTCGAGATTCAAAAAATGGCGGAGGAGAAGGGCGGGTTTGTCGTATCGTCCAATCTTTATCAGGGCTATACCAGCGCCTACGAGCCTGTGCCTGAAGGCGCCATCACCATCCGCATGCCAGCCGAGGATTTGGATGAGGTGTTGGAACTTATCAAAGAAGGGGCGGTTGAAGTTCAGAGTGAAACCCGTTCCGGGCAGGATGTGACCGCCGAGTATGTGGATTTGAAATCCCGCCTCAAGACCTACCAGGCTGCGGAACAGGAACTGACCGAGTTGATGGAGAATGCCCAGGATACGGACGAAGTCGTCAACATCTTCAACCAGTTGATGTACTACCGCGAACAGATCGAGATCATCCAGGGACAGATCAAATATTACGAAGAAGCCGCCGCACTCTCCGCCGTCAGCATCCGCCTGATCGCCGAAGAGACCATCCAGCCGGTGACCATCGGCAAATGGGAACCGAAAGGCGTCGCGCTCGAAGCCATCCAGGACCTGCTCGACTTCTGGAAGAACTTCGTTGATTTTATGATCCGCTTTGTGATTTATAACCTACCTGTTCTGATCACCATCGGTATTCCGTTCTATCTTGCATTCCTTGGCATCCGCTGGGTCTTCCGCAAGATGCGCGGGAACAAAAAGAAGGTTGAACCGACACAGGTGGAAGAGAAGAAGTAAGTTTCAAACCCTAATGCAGACAAGCCCGCCCCGAAACCATGTTTCGCAGGCGGGCTTGTTTATTTGCAGGACGTTAATCAGGGTTGTGAGATTATCTTTGTTACTTTGATTTATGATTATTACCACTAGTATAGACATTAGAGGGGGTGATGGATTCTGCTAATGGATGACTGTGGTCATGCCGAGCAGCGACTGTTTGGATGGGTTGTAGCGCGGAGGTGTGTATGCCCCAAATGACCGAAGAACGTGTTCGAGCTGGTTTAACCCAGGAAGAAGACCTTTCCTTATTGCATGAAGTCAGTATGAAGACGGCTGGCGTTTCGCACCTGGAGATGTGCATCCAGTGCGGATCGTGCGGCGGGTCCTGCCCCTCGGCTGCGGATATGGACCACACGCCGCGCATGTTGTTTGCCATGCTGCGGGCGGGTATGCGCGACCTTGTGCTTCAGAGCAATACGCCGTGGATCTGCGTCTCATGCTATCACTGCGTGGTGCGCTGCCCGCAGGAGGTGCATATCACTGATGTGATGTATACGCTCAAAGGCATGGCAATTCGGGAGAAGAAATTCCGCGATGCGGTTGCGCCTGAATTCTCGGAAACCTTTGTGGACATGGTCGAGAAGTACGGGCGCAGCTTTGAGTTTGGGCTGGCAACACGGCACTACCTGAAACACGCCCCACTGCGGCTGGTGGGAATGAGTACCATGGGCTTGGGTATGCTGACAAAGGGAAGGATGAGCATGACGCCGCGCAAGATCAAGGGCATGACCCAACTCAAATCCATTTTGGAGAAAGCCAAGGAAATGGAGTTGACCTCATGAGCGAATACATCTTCTACCCTGGCTGCTCCATGGAAAGCAGCGCCAAAGCCTATTATGACTCGCTGATGGTGATCGCCGAACCGCTTGGCATCACTCTGAAGGAGATCGAGGATTGGAATTGCTGCGGCGCGACCGAATATGTGGGTATGAATCTCATCCCCGCTTATTCATTGATCGCCCGCAACCTGGCGCTGGCCGCAAAAATGAAGAACGGCACCGATACGGTTGTGGCTCCCTGCTCGGCGTGTTACCTCAACCTGGCAAAAGCCGATTACTACATGGCGGAACGTCCCTCGCTGGGCGAAAAGGTCAATCAGGCATTAGAGGCGGGCGGTCTGCATTATGACGCCGGTTCGCTCGACATCCGCCACCTGCTGGATGTCATCATCAACGACATCGGGTTGGATGCGCTCAAGGCAAAGGTGGTCAAACCGTTGAAGGGATTGCGCGTAGCGCCGTACCTCGGCTGCATGGTCCCGCGCCCCGATTACTATCACCGCTGGTCTGATGCGGAACACCCGATTGAACTGGTGGAGGTATTGAAAGCCATTGGTGCGGAAGTGATTGATTATCCGCTCGCCACGACCTGCTGCGGCGGGCATATGACCCAGATCGGTCCCGAAACCGCCTATGAACTCATCCGACGTCTGGTCGCCTCCGCCGATAAATATCAGGCGGACATCATGGTCACCGTCTGCCCGATGTGCCAGATGAACCTGGATGCTTATCAGGGCGAGACCAATCGCTACTTTGGCACAAATTATCAGATGCCGATCGTGTTCTTCACGCAACTCATCGGTCTGGCGCTCGGTTTCAATCCCGCGGAATTGGGGTTTGGCACCGAGATCACCAGCACCAAAAAGGCGCTGATGCGCATCGGAGTTGAGATTCCCGAACTGGTCGCAGAGGGCGGTCCGCGCCGCAAGAAGGATGAAGGATTGCCCATGCCGCCGCGATTGATCAAAAATGCGAAGGGCAGGTCCCTGCATCATCATGTGGAGGAGGCGGAAGAATGAGCGCTGAAACCAAAAAACCAAAAGTCGGCGTATACGTCTGCCATTGCGGCACGAACATTTCCCACACGGTTGATGTGGAACAGGTGCGCGACTGGGCGGAGAAAACCCTTGGCGCCGAGGGGGTGGTTATCTCGCGTGATTACAAGTTCATGTGCTCCAGCCTTGGGCAGGAATTGATCGAGAAGGATATTAAAGAAATGGGTCTCGACCGCGTGGTGGTGGCAGCCTGTTCGCCCCACCTGCATGAGATGACCTTCCGCGGCGCGAGCAAACGCGCGGGCTTGAACCCCTACCTGACCGAACTGGCATCCATTCGCGAACAGGTTTCGTGGGTGCATACCGATAAGGCAGTGGCTACAGAGAAGGCAAAGGCTGTTGTCGCCGGGGCAGTTGAGAGGGTGGTCAAGAACGAGCCGCTTGAAGAGATCAAAGTCCCGATCCACCCCGATACGCTGGTGGTGGGCGGCGGCATTGCCGGTATTCAGGCGGCGCTTGAGATCGCCAATGCCGGGTTCAAGGTCTATCTGGTTGAGCGCGAACCGTCCATTGGCGGGCACATGGCGCAATTCGACAAGACCTTCCCGACCCTCGACTGCGCGGCGTGCATCCTGACTCCGCGCATGTTCGAAGCGGGGATGCATCCCAATATTAAATTGCTCACCTGGAGCGAAGTCACGAATGTGGCGGGGTACGTTGGCAATTTCACGGTCACTATCAAAAAGAAACCGCGCTACGTCATCGAAGAACTATGCACCGGCTGCGGCATCTGCGTGGAAAAATGCCCAAAGAAAGTCGTGGATGACGTGTATGAAGCCGGTCTTGGTTATCGCAAGGTGGTTTACACGCCCTTCGCGCAGGCCGTGCCAAAGTATCCGGTCATTGACCACGACAACTGCACCTTCTTCCAAAAGGGCACCTGCAAAGCCTGCGAGAAATTCTGCCCGACCAACGCCATTGATTTCAACCAAAAGGAAGAATTCATGACCGTGGAAGTCGGCAACATTATTCTCGCCACCGGCTACGACCTGTTCGACGCGCGGCGCGTCAGCAACTATGGCTATGGACGACTCGCCAACGTGTTCACCAGCATCGAATTCGAGCGCATGTGCAACGCGGCAGGACCGACCTCTGGCAGCATTGTGATGCGCGACGGCAAGACCGCGCCCAAATCGGTGGGCATCATCCATTGCGTCGGCTCGCGCGACAAGAACTATAACAACTACTGCTCCAGCATCTGCTGTATGCAAAGCCTCAAATTTGCGCATCTCGTCAAGGAGCGCACCGGCGCAACTGTATACGACTTCTACATTGACATGCGCACTCCCATGAAAGCCTACGACGAGTTCTACCAGCGCGTTCTTGAGGAAGGCACGCTCTTCGTGCGCGGAAAAGTGGCGCAAGTCACCGACGCCGCCCGCAATGAAAGCGAGGAGGGCAAACTCATCATTCAAGTGGAGGATACCCTGGCGGGCAAACAGCGCCGCATCCCTGTTGATATGGTCGTGCTTTCCACCGGGATGGAGCCGCGTCATGACGCCAAGGAGACGAGTCATCTCTTCGGAATTGGGTGCTCGTCTGACGGCTGGTTCACTGAAAAACATCCCAAACTCGACCCGGTCTCGACCATGACGGAAGGCATCATGATTGCTGGAACCGTAACCGGACCGAAGGATATCCCCGCATCGGTGGCGCAAGGCTCAGCCGCCGCCGCCCGCGTGCTGGACAAAATCCTGCAAAAGGAGGTGGTGCTCGAGCCGATCAAATCCAGCGTCAACCAGGAACAATGCTCCGGATGCCGTATCTGCAACGGGCTGTGTCCGTTCAACGCCATCCTCTTCCACGAAGACCGCATGGTCAGTGAGATCAACCCCGCCCTGTGTCAGGGATGCGGAACCTGCGTGGCGGCCTGCCCGGCGGGAGCCATCAGCGGAACCGGTTTCAGCAACGAACAAATACTTGCCCAGATAGACGGACTTTTGATGGACGTCAATCTGGCGGGCGTATAAGGAGGCAGACATGAGCGAACAATTCGAACCCGTCATCATCGGATTCACTTGCAACTGGTGCTCGTATCGCGCCGCCGACCTGGCTGGAACCGCCCGCATGAAATACGCGCCCAATGTGCGCCTCATCCGCCTGATGTGCTCCGGCCGCCTCGACCCGACCTTCGTTATGAAAGCCCTGGCAACCGGCGCGGACGGCGTGTTGATTACCGGCTGTCATCCCGGCGAATGCCATTACATCGAACAGAATTACAAAGCCCTGCGGCGTTACCTGCTGTTGCGGCGCGTGCTGAAAGGCATGGGTATCGCCCCCGAGCGCGTCAAACTGGTTTGGGCAAGCGCTGCCGAAGGCATGAGATTGACCAATGAGATCAACGCCTTTGTCGAGGAAATTCGCGCGCTCGGTCCGCTGGGCTGGAATAAAAAACTGGCGGGCAACGGTCATATGATGGAAGAGCGCGCATTGGAGGAGGTGGCAGCATGAGCAAGCCGAAATTTGCAATGTACTGGTCCGGCTCGTGCGGCGGATGCGAGATCGCCGTCATCAACATCCATGAGAAGATTTTGGACGTGGACGCCAACTTCGACATCGCGTTCTGGCCCGTGGCAATGGACGCCAAGGTCAAGGATGTCGAAGCGCTTCCAGACGGCGACATCCTGCTCACGCTTTGGAACGGTTCCATCCGCAATGAAGAAAATGAGCACATGGCGCACCTGTTGCGCAAAAAGTCGAAACTGCTGGTCGCGTTCGGTTCATGCGCCACCGAGGGCTGTATTCCCGGGCTGGCAAACCTTGCGCCCATGCAGGAGATATTCAATGTGGCATACCACACCATCTCGACCGAGAACCCGCAGGGCATTCACCCCCAGCCGGTGACCAAAGTCCCCGAAGGCGAGATCACGATCCCGGCTTTGAAAGAGCGCGTACAAACGCTGGCTCAGGTCGTGGATGTGGATTACTTCATGCCGGGCTGCCCGCCAGAGAGTCATCAGATTGCGGCAGTCATTGACCTGGTGATTCAAGTTCTGCAAGGCAAGGCGGAACTGCCGCCCAAAGGATCGGTCATTGGCGCAGGCGGCTCGACGGTCTGTGAAGAATGCGCGCGCAAACGCGGCGTGAAAACCATCAAAGCATTCCATCGCATTCAGGAGGTTGCCCCGGTTGACCCGGAAATCTGCCTGCTCGAACAGGGTGTGCCCTGCAATGGACCCGCCACCCGCAGCGGATGTGATGCGCGTTGCCCGAATGTGGGGGCGCAATGCATCGGGTGTTACGGTCCCGCTGAAGGTGTCATTGATTACGGCGCAAGGCTGGTGACGGCTTTCGCATCGGTGATTGATGCCAACGAACCGGAAGAGATCGAACGCATCCTCGACGGCATCCCCGACCCGACCGGGCAATTCTATCGCTTCAACCTGGCGGATTCGCTGTTTAGGGCGAGTTCGTCGGCATTCAAGAAAAACGGTCATTAGGAGGAGGCAGGCATGGAACGAATCACAATTGATCCCATCACCCGCCTGGAAGGTCATGGCAAGATAGACATCTTTCTCGATGGCAACGGCGATGTCGCCAATTCCTACTTCCAGATTCCCGAGCTGCGCGGCTTCGAACGTTTTTGCGTCGGGCGCCCGGTGGAGGAAATGCCCCTGCTGACCAATCGCATCTGCGGCGTATGCCCCGAAGCGCATCACATGGCGGGAGTCAAAGCGGCGGACGCCGTCTATAAAGTGGACCCGCCGCGCGCCGCCAAATTGCTGCGCGAACTGCTCTACATGGCGTTCTACGCCACAGACCACACCACTCATTTCTACGCCCTGGCAGGACCCGACTTCATCGTCGGACCCGATGCGCCGGTGGCGGAACGCAACATCCTGGGAGTCATCCACAAGGTTGGGCTGGAGATCGGCGGCAAAGTCATTCAGATGCGCAAGTTCGGTCATCGCACGGTCGAAATGATCGGCGGGCGCAAAGTGCATCCCGCCAGCGCAATCCCCGGCGGCGTGACCAAGATTCTGAGCGAGGCAGAGCGCAAGGAGATCGAAGAGATGGGGCGCTGGGCGATCGAGTTTGCCCAGTTCAGCCTGCAAGCCTTCAACGACATTGTGCTCTCGAACAAAGCCTATCTCGACCTGATCGTCGGCGACGTGTACACCCACAAGACCTACTACATGGGTCTGGTGGACGAGAACAACAAGGTCAACTTCTACGACGGCAAGGTGCGTGTGGTGGACCCGGACGGCAAAGAGTTCTGCAAGTACGCGCCGCATGAATACATGAACCACATCGCCGAGCATGTCGAACCGTGGACCTATCTCAAGTTCCCGTATCTCAAGAATGTCGGCTGGAAAGGCTTCGTGGATGGCAAGGACAGCGGCGTATACATGGCGACCCCGCTCTCGCGCCTGAATGCCGCCGATGGCATGGCGACTCCGCTCGCTCAGGAACAATATGAGAAGATGTATGCCACGCTGGGCGGCAAGCCCGTGCATCAACGCCTCGCCATTCACTGGGCACGCCTGATCGAATTACTCTACGCCGCGGAACACTGGGTTGAGCTGGCAACCGACCCTGAGATCACTTCGCCCAACGTCCACAAAAAGCCGACTGAGATACCCACCGAAGGCGTCGGCATCGTCGAAGCGCCGCGCGGCACGCTCACGCATCATTACTGGACCGACGAGAAGGGACTGCTTACAAAAGTCAACCTGATCGTGGGAACTACCAACAACTACGCGCCCATCCAGATGTCCACCAAGAAAGCCGCGCAGAGTCTCATCAAAGGCGGCAAGGTCAACGAAGGTTTGCTCAATATGGTCGAGATGGCGTTCCGCGCCTACGACCCCTGCTTTGGCTGCGCCACCCACGCCCTCCCCGGGCAAATGCCGCTCGAAATCACCATTCACAACTCGGATGGCGAAGTGAAGGAAGTGTTGAAAAGATAACCATCAGGTCACAAGTTGAAGGTTGAAAGTCGAAGGTCAAACGACTTGCGACCTTTGACCTTTGACGAACTTGAAACCTGAAACATGAGAATCATCATCGTCGGACTCGGCAATCCTATTTTGGGGGATGACGGAGTTGGCTGGCGCGTGGCAGAGGAGGTTAGCGCCCAAAGCGGGATACCGCTGGGTGATGCGCCGCTTCCGGGTCTTGCCGCGCCGACGTCTGATCCGGTTACGATAGAACGCTACTCGCTGGCAGGACTCAGCCTGATGGAGCGCCTGATTGGCTATGACCGTGTCATCATCATCGATTCACTCAACACAGGACGGCGCAAACAAGGCGAAGTCATTGCCTTTACTCTCGCCGATATGGACGACCTGACTCACGGTCACAGCGCGTCTGCCCATGATGTCTCGCTTAAGAATGCGCTCAAAATGGGTCGCAGTATGGGTGAGCCTCTCCCCGTGGATGAGCATGTCCATATTATTGCCATTGAGGCGGAGCATGTGTACGACTTCAAGGAAGAACTTACTTCCGAGATCGCCAACGCCGTGCCTGTGGCGGTCCGCACAACGTTGAACCTGATCGAGAAATTCACACAAACGGAGCCAATATGATCTCTCCCGAACTCCTTAAGAAATATGCCTTTTTCGGCTTTCTCAACGAAGCGCACCTGCGTGAAATCGCCATGATCTCGGAGGAGGCATCCTTTGAATCTGGCGCGAATATTCTCGAAGCTGACGCGCCCGTGGATGCCCTCTACCTGTTGACGAGCGGTCATCTTGCTTTGTATTCCGTTTCGCAGGACAAGCACGAACCGAAACTGCGCAAGGAATTTTTGGTGGGCGAGGTCAGCCCGGGCGAACCGTTCGGCATTTCCGCGTTGACCGATTCCCATCTCTCGATTGCCCTTGTCCGCGCGGATACTGCCTGCAAAGCCATTCGCATCGAAGCGGTGGGGCTGCGCTCCCTGTGCGATAAGGATCACGACATGGGTTATGCGCTTACGCGTCAGGTCGCGCGCTTTGCGCTGGAACGGCTGGCATACACCCAGGCGCAACTCGCGGCGGCTCGGGCGTAGCAAAAGGTTTGGGCTCCCCGCTCAGGTTTGGGCGGGGAGGGAATCGCAGTATGTCCAACGTCCCTTACTCCACCGGTTGCTTCCCGTTGCATCTGGCATTGCTCTCGTGCGGGGAGAATTTCCATCCGCTGGGGTATTGGACAGTGGCTGGCAAGGAGCCGTTCCGCTTTTTGATCTCGGTTGGGCTGGGAAACCACACGCTCAAGTTGCTGCGGGAACACAACGAAGCCGCCCTGCATTTCTTCCCGTGGAGCGCGCGCGAATGGGTGGTGCGGGCGGGTTACATCAGCGGGCGCGACGTGAACAAAGCCAGACGGTTGAAGGTCGCCCTGACCGATGCGGAGAAACTCAAAACAACCAAACTGGTGGACGGGTACGAGAATGCTTATGAATGTGTTGTGTTGAGTGAATTAAAGGGCGTCTCGGTGGACCATGCCCAATTTGTTTTGGATGTGGTCGCCGCCCATGAAAATGTTCCGGCAGAGAAGCGTGACCCGATCCTGTTCTTCTCACAGCAGAACTTTATCAACCTGCGCGGCGAACAATGGACGTTCAAGCGATGAATTTGTGACGATGGGAGGCTGACTTCTGTAATATGCTGACGACAGGCGCGCCGTGGTATGGTCTGTCCATCAGACGAAAGGAAAATGACATGACTACGCAACCGATCCATGATACCGAGCCCGTTGAAGACCCCAACGCCCTGCTGGAAAAGGCCCTGATCGAAGAATATCTCAAGGAAAAGGGCTATTCCCACGAAGATTTGAAGAAACTGCCGCCTGAGGTCGTGGAAAAACTGATGAAGGAAGCCTCGCAATACGCTTCGCTCAAATTGGAGGAAGTGGAGGCGCGCGCGCACTTCGTCAAGGAATTGCACGAAGACTCTTCATCGCTGGAAAAATAAGGCACGACGAGCCGACCATGATCCATGCTGATACGCCGCCGTAAACAACCCGGATGGACAAGGAACACAGCATGAAAACGATAATCGTAGGGCTTGGGAATCCTATTCTTGGAGACGATGGAGTCGGGTGGCGGGTTGCGGATGAGGTCAAAGCGCAACTGCCGCCCCATGACGGCATGGACGTGGTCTGTCTTTCGCTGGGCGGGCTGGGGTTGATGGAGCACCTCATCGGTTTTGACCGGGCGATCATCGTGGATGCCTTCATTGCAGAAAAGGACGATATTGGCTCGATCCTGATCCGCAGCCTGAAAGACATGCCGAATTACTCCGCCTTTCACACCACAAGCGGGCACGATACCTCCCTGCTGGACGCCATCGAATTTGGCAGGAGCATGGGCGCGCGTTTACCCGATGATGTGGTGGTGATCGGGATCGCCATCCAGCGCATCAGCGAATTTGGAGAGAACCTTTCGCCCCAGGTGGCGGAATGCGTTCCGCAAGCCGCGCATATTGTATTGAATTTGATCGATAAAAATTAGAAGCTCCGGGTTCGCTGGGAAAGTTGAAGTTTCAAATTTCATGGTAAAAGTGGGGATATGAAATCCTTTCAACGACGCGATCTTGCCTGGGGCATTCCGCTTTCCCTCCTGCTCGGGGCGGGGCTTTCCGCGCTTCAACCGGGGAATTGGTTCATCGGGTTGCTCGGTTTCTCCTTCCTCTTTCTTCTTTCCTTTTTTCTTCTTGCCTCTGCAACGCGTTGGGTGGGACAAACTTCAAGTTTGTCCTACATGGTTGCGCTCGCTTTCATTTTGCGTTTCGCGGGCGGGGTGACAACCCATCTGGCTTTGCCGGTTTACGGTCATGCGGGCGATGAGGAGCAGGGCGCGGGCTTCACGTACACGGATGCCTACCGCCGCGACTCTCAAGCTTGGGGCCTGGCTTCGTCTGACCGACCGATTCTGGACGCCTTCAACAGCCGCTTCGCCTCCGACCAGTATGGCGGGCTGCTGGCTCTGTGCGCTTTTCTCTACCGTTATCTTTCCCCCGACGCGCATCGGGCTTTACTGCTTGTGCTGATGTCCGCTTTGATGGGCGCGTTGGGAGTTCCATTTCTATGGAAGGCGGTGGACTTGCAGTGGGGCGAAAAAGTCGCTTCAGCTTCGGCTTGGATATTTGCCTTGTACCCTGAAAGTATTTTTCTTGGCGGTGTTCCAATGCGCGAACCGTATCTACTCGCGTTCAGCGCGTTCTGCCTGTGGGGATTCGTTTCGTGGGATTACAACCGCGATAAAAGGTCATTGACCTGGCTTGCGCTCGGAATTTTGGGGATGTTACTCGTCTCGCCGTCTGTTGCATTGGTCACACTCGTCATTCTGGGCGGTTGGATGTATTTTGCCAGCGAACGCGGACGGTTCCCGTGGTGGGCGGCGGTCGTTTTGGACGTTGTCTTCATTGCGGGGCTGTTCCTGCTATCCGCCGCACTGAACAGGCAGGGCAATCTTGGCGGGAGCGGTCCGCTGGGCGTGATACAGAATTTCACCCGCGAGTCGTTGAAGTGGAACGCCTTCAAGATCGAAGAAGGTTCGGGCTGGGTGCAAAAACTTTTCGATGAAATGCCGGATTGGATGGAACTTCCCTTTGTGATGATCTATGGAGTCTTGCAACCCGTCCTCCCGGCGATTCTCGTCGCGCCGACGGAAATCATTTGGAAGGTCATCGGCATTCTGCGGGCGGCGGGTTGGTACGTATTGCTCCCGGCGTTGATCCTCTCTTTTTGGGCAGGGTCAAGCCCAGGTACGGGAAAGAAGCGAAGCATCCTCCTTTGGTTGAGTCTCATCGTGTGGAGTTGGATCCTCTTCACGGCTCTGCGCGGCGGCGGCGATCAATGGGACAATCCGCGCTATCGCTTGATCCTGTTTTTGTGGCAGGCGATCCTTACCGGGCAGGTTTGGGTTTGGTGGCGCGAGACTCGCAATGCGTGGGCGGGGCGGGTGGTTGCGATGGAAGTCGTTTTGGTGGCGGTCTTCGCGCAATGGTATTTAAACCGCTATTTGCATCTCGGCGGGCAATTGCCGTTTGCATGGATGGTGGTTTTGATCCTGACGGTTTGGGGGATGATCGCAGGCTGGGGCATGTGGAGTGACCGGCGGCGGACTGGTGTATAATTCAGCGACTGAATTTTGAACTCAAGGAGAACCAATGCCTACAGCGCTTATCACAGGAATCACAGGTCAGGATGGGTCGTACCTTGCTGAACTCCTGTTGTCGAAAGGATACAATGTCGTTGGGATGGTGCGCCGTTCCAGCACCGTGAACTTTGAACGCATCGAACATCTGTTGGACGATATCACCGTCTTGCAGGGCGATTTGCAGGATCAGGGTTCGCTTCTTTCCCTGCTCGAAGAATACAAACCGACCGAGGTCTACAACCTTGCGGCGCAATCCTTTGTGCCGACCTCATGGAACCAGCCCGCGCTCACCGGCGATGTGACCGCGTTGGGCGTGACCCGCATTTTAGAAGCCATCCGTTTCGTGAATCCGAAGATTCGTTTTTATCAGGCGTCGTCGAGCGAGATGTTCGGCAAAGTGCTGGAAGTGCCGCAGAAGGAAACGACGCCCTTCTATCCGCGCAGTCCGTACGGGGTGGCGAAGGTGTATGGGCATTGGATCACCGTTAACTATCGCGAATCCTTCGATATTTTTGCGACTTCGGGGATTCTCTTCAACCATGAAAGCCCAAGGCGCGGATTGGAATTCGTGACCCGCAAGATCACCGACGGCGTGGCGAAGATCAAACTTGGCAAGGCAAAGGAATTGCGCCTCGGCAACCTCGACTCACAACGCGACTGGGGCTTTGCGGGCGACTACGTCCATGCCATGTGGTTGATGCTGCAACAGGACCACCCCGATAATTACGTCATCGGCATGGGCGAGACCCATTCGGTGCGCGAGTTCTGCGAGATCGCCTTCTCGCATGTCGGCTTGGATTACAACGAATATGTGAAGGTGGACGAGAAATTCTACCGCCCCGCCGAAGTGGACCTGCTCATTTCCGACCCATCCAAGGCGCGCACTCAATTGAAATGGGAACCCGACGTGACCTTCAAGGAACTTGTCACCATGATGGTCGACTCCGATATGGCGCGGCATAAAAGAATGACAGCGTAGTCGGCGTTCTCTTACGCCGACTGCAAATGCCGATGGGCGCGTTAGACGCTTCGCGCGGCCCTACGCGCGGCATGGTTTGTTTATGGCATCCCCTCATCCCATGAAAAACAAAGAATTGCCCTCCTGGCTTCCGTTCGTATTGGCGGGGTTGGGGGCGGTTCTTTATTTAATCCGGGCGGTGAATTACGCGCATACCACCGTCAGCAGTCTCGATGAAGGCTCGTACCTCATCAAAGGCATGTTCTATCTCAATGGGATCTACCAACCCTTCGAGCCATACGGACCGCTGACGAACAAGGCTCCCTTCGCATTCATCATCCCCGGCATTGCCGAATACATTTTCGGCGCGGGTCTGCGCACCGGGCGTTACTTCTCCATCTTTCTCGGCTTGCTGACACTTCTCGGTACATGGATCACAGCCCGCCGCTGGGCAGGCAATTGGATGGCGGCGCTCACGGTCTGGGTCTTTGCGTTCAGCCCGATGATCGTCAAACTTCACGCGCGCGCCGTTTCTGAAGTCATTATCGCCTGCATGTTGGCATGGATTTGCGTCCTCGCGCTCGACGAAAAAAAATCGGACGTGAGAATCATCCTCGCTTCGATCCTTGCGGCTATAGCGGTCTTCACCCGTCAGAACATGGCTCCGCTTTTGCCGTTCCTGATCCTCTACATTTATTTCCAACACGGCAAACGCGCAGGGGTTTATGCCTTCATCTCCGCTTCGCTTGCCTTCCTTGTTTTCCACATCCTCTACTGGCCCCGCGTCATGACGATCTGGACGCCCTGGCTGCCCGAGTCTCTGACTCCTTTCATCGATCCCTTCCGCATCCCAACCGACTCCGTCCCGATCTGGGATCCGAACATAGATTTTTGGAATCGCCTCAACGCATTTTTTCAGGGGATTCGTTATCACTTCATCCCGATCATCGGCAGTTTCTTCGGCTTGATCCTCCTTCCGCCTCGTTCTCAGTGGAAGTCTGCTCCTGCCATGCGGGCGGCTGTTTTCCTCGCCCTCAGTTTTTTCTCTCTCGTCCTCATGCATGGCTGGGCAGCGCTGGCGAGTCAGTACGAAAGTTATTCCTGCGTCTTCTGCTTCTCGAACTACCTCGGCTTCTTCGACCCGCTCGGAATTCTTTTCTTCGTCATCGCGTTCACTTACGCATGGAATGAAAACCCGAACCGGGTTGTGAAAATCGTTTCGGTTTTTGTTGTCATCCTCATCGGGACGGGAATCGGTTACTCCCTGTTCGAATTCGTCGGGAACGGCTTGCTCAACCTGCCCATCGTCCCGCGCCCCCGCTCCGGCGGCATCGGTTTCATCGCCATCGTGGACGCGTTGACCCAGGGACTCGACATGCCGCTCGTTGTCGTCAAACGCTGGATCGGTTCATCGCTTGGTTTGTTCGCTGCCCTCTGCGTTTTGCTGTTTGCATTTCTCTTCTCAAAACGCAAACAAACCCGCTTCACCTCCACCCTCATCAACTCGTTCCTCATTGCCGGTTTCCTTCTCTCTCCCATCCTGCACCTCGGTGAAAGCAGACTCGACTGTGCCGGAACCGACATCATCCGCGATCACGAAGAACTGGGCGCATATCTCGCCGCAGTCATCCCGCCCGATAGTCTGGTATATTGGGACGGCGGCAACGCCTTCACGCCGATGATCTACGTCCCGCAGGCGCGTATCTTCCCGCCGCAGATCAACGACGGCTACACCTATCACATCGGCGGCGACCCGGACGTGCTTTACTCCTTCAGCCACTGGAACAGCGAACTTGCCGACCGCTGGCGCGCCGAAGCCGACATCTTCATTATCGAAGCCAAACGCTATGCCGACTGGAAGGATTTCCTCACCCCGGCGGAGTTTCAGGAATTTGCGCCTCCCCCGGCTTCGCAGTCATGCAACGAAGGCGCCGAACTCAGGATATTTCGACGACACCCATGAACCTTTCACTCATCGTCCCTGTCTATAACGAACAGGATAACCTCCCCCTGCTTTTCGCAGCCATTACGGAAAGCATGAATACCCTCGGAAAAGTCTGGGAAGTCATCTATGTGGATGACGGCTCCCGCGATAACAGTCTTGCCGTTCTCAGCGAACAGGCGGAAAAAGACCCCGAACATGTGCGCGTCATATCGTTTCGCCGCAACTTCGGTCAGACCGCCGCCATCGCCGCCGGGTTGGATTATTCGCAGGGTGAGATCGTCGTCCTGCTCGATGCCGATTTGCAGAACGACCCGCGCGACATCCCCATGCTCTTGGAAAAACTCGACGAAGGTTACGACCTCGTCAGCGGCTGGCGCAAACAGCGTAAGGACAACGCCATCACCCGCAACCTGCCTTCGATGATGGCGAACAAACTCATCTCATGGGTCACCGGCGTGGAACTGCACGATTACGGCTGCACGCTCAAAGCCTACCGCCGTCCGGTGCTGGAGGGCTTTCGTCTGTACGGCGAAATGCACCGCTTCATTCCCGTCTTCGCAAACTCGGTCGGCGCGCGCATCACGGAAGTCGTCGTCAACCACCAGCCCCGCCGCTTTGGCAAGACCAAGTACGGGCTGGAACGAACCGTAAAGGTAATCCTCGATCTGTTCACGGTCAAATTCCTTGTCAGTTATTCATCCAAACCCATTTATCTCTTCGGCGGCACGGGCATGGGCCTGATGGTCATCAGCGCCATGCTCATGATCTATCTTTTTATCCGGCGCATATTTTTCCTCGTCGGGGTGACCGGTTCGCCTCTCTTCCAGACCAGTGTGATGTTCTTCATCCTCGGTTTCCAGTCCATGCTGATGGGTCTGATCGCGGAATTGCTGGTGCGCACCTATCACGAATCCCAGCGCAAGCCGACCTACACTGTGCGCACAAGAATCAACATTGATGATTGAGTGGCTCCGACGAAACCGCCAGATCATCGCGCGCGGGTTGGGCAGTTTGCTGGCGCTGGTTTTGCTTTTGGTCTTGATCCGCGAAGAGGGGGACGGCGAACTTTTTTCCGCATTGCGGCGCGTCTCGTTCGGATATTTTCTGCTTGCCGTGCTGGCGCTTTTCGTTTCGCGTCTGTTCGCTGTCGCGCGCTGGCACGTCCTTTTGAAATCGGCAGGCTTGGATATTCCCTTCCTTCGCACATCCATGCTGACCTTCACCGGAAATTTTTCCTCCAATTTTTTGCCGACCACCATCGGCGGGGATGTCGCCCGGCTGGCGGGAGCCATGCAATTGGGCTATGACCGCGCCATCTGCCTCGCCTCTCTTGTCGCGGACCGGTTGATTGGGATGGCGGGGATGGGGCTTGCCCTGCCTTTGGGCTTGGTCCCGGTTCTTTCGCTCGACGGCGGAATTTCGCAATCCGCCGCTTTTTCCGCCCTGTTTCATAAAGGAAAGGATTTCATCCGACGCGCCCTCGAGTCGCTTTCGATCTGGCTGAAGAAACCGGCGACGCTGGTTTCTTCGATGCTCTCCACACTTGGGAATCAAGCCTTTATTTATCTCGCCATCTATCTCCTGCTTCAAGGCATAGACCACCATGTTGACTACTGGCTTGTAGCGGGTATGTATACGCTGACGTATTTCCTCACGCTTATTCCCATTTCTATCAACGGGTTGGGCGTGCAGGAACTTTCAATGACCTTCCTGCTCGTGCAGTTGGGCGGCTTGACCTCCTCCGAAAGCGCGACGATTGCCTTGTTGACCCGCATCCTGTTCATCATTGCCAGCCTGCCCGGCGCGTTCTTCCTGCCGTCCATTCTGGCGGCGATGAAGGAAAAGTAACGCAAACTTCAGTTTGCGCTCTGGCGGGCAAACTGAAGTTTGCAGTACCAAAAAATCATTTTGCGCTTTTCTTATGGAACCTATCTCCACTAAAAAATTCCTGCAAACATGGCTGTGGGCGCTGGCGGTAGTCAGCGTGCTTGCGATTCTCCAGACCGTCCAGCGCACTGTTGAATTGGAGATCGCCCTCTTCCACTCCAAGTGGATCGGGCTGACGGGGGTCTTTGGCATTACCGCCCTCGGCGGCATCTGGCTTTCATTCTCTCGTTTTCTTGACCCTATCGCAACTCGTCTCGAAAACCAAACAACTCAACCATCCACTCCATTACGTATCACGTATTACGCATTAATTATCTTTGCCTTCCTCTTCGTCATCCTCGTCCGCCTCTACGTCTTCGGCTCCATCCTCCCGCAGATCATGCCGATTCTGTGGGTTTTCCTGTGGGCGGCTTTGCTTCAAACTTTCTGCTTGAAATCCCTTCGCAAGATGAAGTGGACGACTGCCTTTGCCGTTATCGTTCTTTCGCAAGGGATGATCTACCAAAGCTGGGGCATTTTTGTCGCGACCTCGGCGAATCCCTTCTCGATGGGGTATTCCGAAGCGGGGCGTCATTATTATGCTTCTTTATTCTTCTCTCAAAAACTCTATGGGATGGACTTGCCGCTTCCCTTCCTGCACCCGTCGCGTT
>DAOTXI010000359.1:0-3657 GCA_034435475.1 Anaerolineales bacterium | reverse complement strand
TGCACTAACATGGCAGGCTTGAAGTTTTGGAGGAACAAGTTAAGTGTACCATTTTGGAAATCCCTGCGGCATGAGGCGTTGAATCCACGAGGCATCGCGGAGGTGTTAAAATGCAAAGTCAAGACCCAAACGTTTTGTATTGGATAAACGGATGCGATTCAGCCAGGTCAACTACACCGACGAATCGTAGTGTGAGATGTTGTACCTTGCGGTAATATTGCCGTGTTGTACAAAAGACAGGAAACCATGATTAAACTTGCCCCATCCATCCTCGCCGCCAATTTTGCGCGGCTTGAGGAACATGTCCGCGAAGCCATTTCTGCCGGAGCCGATTGGGTTCACATTGACGTAATGGACGGACACTTCGTTTCCAACATCACCATCGGACCGCTGATCGTGAACGCCCTGCACCCCTTGCGCGAAGAGACCGGCGCGTTACTCGACGTTCATTTGATGATCGAAAGCCCCGACAAATATATCGGCGATTTCGTCAAAGCTGGCGCAGACATCATCACTGTGCATGTCGAGACCTGCCCGCACCTTCATCGAACCATCCAGCATATCAAAGAGTTGGGAGCAAAAGCCGGGGTGACGTTGAATCCTTCCACGCCGCTGGTCGCGCTCGAAGAAATCCTGCCCGAGGTTGACCTCGCATTGATCATGTCTGTTAACCCTGGGTTTGGGGGGCAGAAGTATATTCCCTCATCCACCACAAAAATAAAACGCCTGCGCGGGATGCTGGACGCCATTGACTCGAAAGCCTATCTTGAAGTGGACGGAGGAGTCTATGCCGGGAATGCGGGTGAAATCGTCCACGCAGGCGCGGATGTGCTCGTGGCGGGCAGCGCAATCTTTGGCGGGAACAAGTCTGTGGGGGAAAACATTCGAGAACTTATGCGTGCGGTTTGATGTCATATTTTACCGCGCGCTCTTCCAGTCCGGGGACTTTCATCATGGAAAAAACGGCTTTTTTCAACTGCGCCAAACGCATAAAACGTGATAATGTTTGAGGCAGGGCGCAGCCCCCATCCTGCTCTTCGGCGCGGGACGCATCAGCAAGATCGTATAAGAGATCGGTCCCAGCGTGCGAGCCTTGCCCGATCGCGTAGCGGGAAAAGGAAAATAAATACCCCCAGCCATGCACGAACTCCCCATCACCCAATCGCTCTTAAAAATAGCCCTCGATCACGCCGAGAAAGCGAACGCAAAACGCATCACCACGTTGAACATCGTCATGGGCGAACTCTCCAGCATGGTGGACGACTCGATCCAATTCTACTGGGACGAGATCGCCAAAGGAACCATTGCCGAAGGCGCTATCTTGAATTTTCGGCGCGTGGCTGCCGAATTGCAATGCATGACCTGCTTCCACAAATATCGCCCTGCCGATAATGAACTCGTCTGCCACCAATGCGGCGGTGTGGGCGCGAAGATCATCGCCGGAGAGGAATGCTTTTTGGAATCAATCGATGTAGAAAACTAAAATTACGGAAGAAAATCATCTGAATTGTGGGAAAAAGAGACTACTTCCAAAGCACAGCCCGGCATACAATAGACGTATGACCCAAAGAATTTCCGTTGTTGAAAATATCCTCAACGCCAACGACCGCCTCGCCGAAGAAAACTTCGCGCGCATCGAAGCGGCTGGCGTTTTCTCCATCAATATCATCGCCTCACCTGGCGCAGGCAAGACCTCGTTGATCGAAAAGACATTGCCACTGCTCAGAGGCAAATTACGCGTTGCTGCTATTGATGGCGATATTGCAACATCCATCGACTCAGATCGTGCCGCGGCGGCGGGAGCGGGAGCATCTATTCAGATCAATACGGGCGGCGATTGTCATCTCGATGCGGTTATGCTGCGCGGCGCGCTCGACCAGTTTGACCTGACACAATTCGATCTGCTCATTGTTGAGAACGTCGGCAATCTCGTTTGCCCGGCAAACTTCAAACTCGGCACGCACAAAACCGTCCTCGTTGCGTCTGTGCCCGAAGGTGACGACAAGCCCTATAAATATCCCGGCACCTATCGCGGCGTCGATGCGCTCGTCGTCAACAAAATTGATCTACTTCCCTACGTCGACTTCCGCATGGATTACTTCACGCAAGGTGTGCAAGTCCTCAACCCCAACGTCACCACATTTCCAATGTCCTGCCGCACGGGTGAAGGTCTCAATGCCTGGGTGGAATGGTTGATCGAGAATTCAAGAAAGGATGCGTGATCCGTAATGCGTAAAACGTAATTACGAATCACGCATTACGTATTTTTCATGAACGGCGTCAAAGTTCACATCACGGGGGTTGTGCAAGGGGTTGGTTTCCGTCCGTTCGTTTACAACCTTGCCACCACGCTCAATCTCAAAGGCTGGGTAAAGAACACATCCGCAGGTGTTGATATTGAAGCCGATGGGAATAAAGAAACGCTGGACATCTTCCTGCAAAAATTACGGGATGACGCCCCGCCCCTCTCGCGCATAGACGACTTCGCCGCCGCATTCGGACCCGCTAACGGGTTCGCCCAATTTGACATTATCCACTCTGAAAGTGTGGACGGCGCCTTCCAACCCATCTCGCCTGATGTTGCCATCTGCGACGACTGTCTGCGTGAACTCTTCGATCCCAACGACAGACGTTATCGCTATCCCTTCATTAACTGCACCAACTGCGGACCGCGCTTCACCATCATCCAAGATATTCCCTACGACCGGCCATTCACGACGATGGCGGGATTCAAGTTATGTCCTGACTGCGAACGCGAATACAAAGACCCGACGAACAGGAGATTTCACGCGCAGCCGGTGGCGTGTCCGGTGTGTGGACCGAGGGTGTGGCTTGAAGTTAAGAATGATGAATGCGGAATGATGAATGATGAAGCTATTGTCGAAACGCAAAGATTACTGGCGGAAGGAAAGATCGTTGCCATCAAAGGTCTGGGCGGGTTTCATCTCGCATGTGACGCGACGAATGCCAAAGCTGTAACAGAGTTACGTACCCGCAAACTGCGCGTGGATAAGCCCTTCGCGTTGATGATGCCCGACATCGAAACGATTGAAAAGCATTGCTTTGTCAGTGATACGGAAAAGGAACTGCTCACTTTTCCCGCTCGTCCAATCGTTTTGCTAAAGAAAAGAACTGAATCAACCATTGTTGAAGAAGTCTCACCCAAACAAGGCTGGCTCGGCGTGATGCTTCCATATACTCCTCTGCACTATTTACTATTTACCAATTACCAATCTCCAATCTCTGCTCTTGTCATGACCAGCGGTAATCTCTCCGAAGAACCCATCGCCACCGACAACGACGAAGCCCGCGAACGCCTCGCCAACCTTGCGGATGCGTTCTTGATGCACGATAGAGATATTCATGTGAGGTGTGACGATTCGGTAGTGAGAGTGTTGGACGATAGACCGTTGACCCCAGACCATGAAGAACCGTCCACCGTCCACCGTCCACCGTCCATTTATCCCATCCGCCGTTCTCGCGGCTATTCCCCTTTTCCTGTCAAACTTCCGTTTGTAGTTCCGCAACTCCTTGCAACGGGTTCTGAACTTAAGAACACCTTCTGTATCACGAATGGAAATTATGCCTTTCTCAGCCATCATATTGGGGATATGGAAAATTATGAGACATTGAAATCCTTTCAGCAAGGCGTGGAGC
>DAOTXI010000358.1:0-12622 GCA_034435475.1 Anaerolineales bacterium | reverse complement strand
GCCTGGAGTTGAACGCCTTCTACGAAGTGGATATCGTCACCCTCGAGACGCTTGCCAGTCAGGTATCCGAATCCCTGCAGCGCGCCGCCCTGTATGCGCAAACCCAAGCCGACTTGAGAACGCTTGCCATGATCCAGGAAACGTCGAAACTCGTCGCAAGTTCCCTCGACCTCGAAACCATCAGCCAGACGGTTGTCAAAAAACTGAAAGAGACCTTTCACTACTCGCATGTCAGCATTTATTTTCTGAAAGACGATTTCCTCAACCTCGCCGCCCAGGTCGGCTACCCCGAAGAAATGGTCATCAGAAACATCCACATCAGCCAGGGAGTTTCCGGAAGGGCAATCCGCACCAAATCAATTCAATTCATCGAGGATACTTCGAAAGACGACTCCTTCCTGAAGGCGGATCGGAACCTCTCCAGCGAGATCTGCGTCCCTCTCATAAAAGAAGACCGGGCCCTTGGGACGCTTAACATCGAATCAGACAAGGACGACCGCCTCACCCAGAAGGATGTGGAATTGTTATCGGCAATCGCCGGTCCCATCGCCATCTCAGTAGACAATGCAAGACTCCACGCCGAACTCAGAGCCATGGCAACCACCGATGCCGTGACCGGACTGTCCAACCGCCACCTGTTCGAGCAGGCGATCCTGGCAGAGGTCGAACGCGCCGAACGGAACGGGACGCAATTATCCCTGATCATCTTCGATATCGATAACTTCAAAGAATACAACGACACCTGGGGACACCCGGCGGGCGACGCCCGGCTTAAAGCCATGGCAGACATCATCCGGGGAACGCTGCGAAAATACGACATTGCCGCGCGGTACGGGGGCGATGAATTCGCCGTCATCCTGACGGATTGCGACCAGCAAAAAGCCCTGGCATACGCCGAACGCCTGCGCCGCGAAATGTTCAAGGACGCGGGCGACATTCCAAACAACGGCAACGCTGTGGCGGGTTACACCCTCAGTATGGGGATTGCCACGTACCCCCTCGACGCATTGCAGCCGGGCGAACTGGTCATCGCCGCAGACCATGCCGCCCTGCGCGCCAAACAACGGGGACGAAATCGCATCAAACTTGCAGGTGATTATGAAACGTCTTGAACTTTTTCCTGAAAGCACAAAGATCGTGAATGACCGGCTGACGATTGCCGGGCATGACCTTTCCACTCTTGCGGAGGAACATCGAACCCCGCTCTACATTTATGACCGCGCCACCCTCGACGCCGCCGTATTCGAGTACAGGAAGGCGCTCGCCTCTTTCTACCCCGGGCATGGTTCTGTCACCTATGCCGGGAAGGCATTCCTTTGCCTTGCCCTCGCGCAATGGACCCAGTCGCACAGACTCGCCGTTGATTGCACCGGCGCGGGTGAAATTGCCATTGCGGTTGCGGCGGGCGTGCCGCGTGAAAATATACTTGTCCACGGGGTCAACAAATCAGACGACGACATTCGCGCCGCCGTCGAACATGCCGGCACAATCGTCGTGGATAACCCCAACGAACTTCGTCGCTTACATCTAATTCTGAGTGGATTCACGAAGCCTCCCCACAGACGGATGGAGACCCTGCGCTCCGCTCAGGGTGACATTAGCCTCTGGCTGCGGTTTCTGCCGGGTGTGGCGGTTTCCACGCATCATAAACATACCCAAACGGGTCAGCACGACAGCAAATTCGGCATGACCCGTGAAGAGATCATCGAAGCGGTCGCGTATTGCAACGAGAAAGGACTGCCCCTGAACGGCATCCACTTCCATCAAGGCTCCAACTTCCGCGACCCAGAGCCGTTGCTTCCCGCCATCGAATCGGCTTTGGATTTGGCGAAGGAGATCGGCTTGGCAGAAGAATGGCATTTCTGTCCCGGGGGTGGTTGGGGCGTGGCATATCATGAAGATGAGTTGCCGCATCCATCCATTGAAAATTATGTAAAGGGAATCTCCGGGGCGGTGATCGAAGGCTGTCATATGCGCGGATTGGAATTGCCGCACTTGCACCTTGAGCCGGGACGCAGCCTTGTGGCGCGCGCCGGGGTTGCCGTTTACCGCGTGGGGACGGTGAAAAAGCGTGAGGGCAAAACCTGGCTCCTCGTAGACGGCGGCATGGCGGACAATCCACGGTATCCGCTTTACGGGGCGAAGTATTCCTGCTTAACGGTATCCAGCCCGGGCGGGGAAGGAAGCGGGCGGGTGTCCATTGCGGGTCCGTACTGCGAATCCGGAGACATCCTTCTTGAAGGGTTATCCATGCCGAATATCAAAGAGGGGGATTTGATTGCGGTTCCGGTTTCGGGGGCGTATCAATTGAGCATGGCGTCGAATTACAATGGCGCGCGCAAACCTGCCGTACTATGGCTGGAAGCGGGCAAAGTTCAGGTCATCCAACGCCGTGAGTTGCCGCAAGACTTGCTTGCAAGGGATGCGGGGTTAACTTTCTCCCAGCAGGCGTAGGAACGCGTCCACCACGCGAGGGTCGAATTGTTTGCCGGAACTGTCTTGAATATATTTCAGGGTTTTTTCCTGAGACCATTTCAAGCGGTAGGGGCGGTCAGAGGTCAGGGCATCCCAGACATCAATCACTGAAAAGATGCGAGCCGAGAGCGGAATTTCCTCGCCTTTCAAACCACGCGGATATCCCTTGCCATTCCACCATTCGTGATGGCAGTATGGAATTGCGAGTGCAGGCTGTAAAAACGGAATGAAGGAAAGCATTTCATAAGCGTATTGCGGATGCATCCGCATGATCCGCTTTTCATGGGCGGTTAATGGCCCGGGTTTGTTGAGGATGGAATCGGGAATGCCCATTTTGCCGATGTCGTGCAGTAACGCGCCACGCCGGATGTGAATGATTTCGTCTTCGAGCACGCCCATGATGCGGGCAAGATCAAGCGTCAGTTCGGTGACACGACGAGTGTGTCCTTCAGTCAGTTCGTCGCGCAATTCAAGGGCGCGCGCCCAACCGGCAAGGGTATTGTCGTATGCGCGGGCAAGTTCCTCTCTTTGGAATAGGGTTTGCTCGAACAGGTTGGCGCGGCGTAGGGCATTGCCCGCCATTTCGGCAATGGCGGTCAGCAGGCGGATTTCGGTTTCTGAAAAGACATGCTGTTTCAGCAGGCGAATGTGAAGGACGCCGACAACTTTTTCCTGTGAAAGCAGGGGCAGGGAGATTCCGCTGTGCGCTTCTCGCAAAACTTCTGCCTCATCCGGCAGGATGTATGCAAGCGGGTCTGAGTGCAAATTTTCGGTAATATGTATCTGCCCTGTTTTCGCCACATGACCAGTGATGCCTTTTCCATCCACATGTCTCAGAGATAAACCGCTCGTCATTTTGATATCCTCCCCCTGTGTAAGAGAGAACCATCCTGGAGAGACCAGATGCCCGGTGGCCTCCTCCAGTTGATAGATGGTGCCGAAATCACCGCCGACAATTTCGACCGCATACCGCACGACAAGGGGGATGATTTCATCCGCATCTGGAGCAGACCGCAAAGCGGAGGATACGATCACCAGCGATTGCAATTCTTCCGCGCGCCGCCGCAACGCCTCCTCGTCCCGCTTTCTTTCGGTAATGTCGATCATCACGCCTTCGATATATTGAAGGTTGCCGTTCACATCCAAAACGCCTGTCCCCCACTCATCCACCCAGCGCCAATCTCCATTTTTGTGTCGGATGCGGTAGGTGATTCGGAAAGCCCCTTTGTTGGCGTCCTTTCTTGCCAGAGCGTCGGGAATGAGGCGCAAATCGTCCGGGTGGTACAGGTCGTAAAAACTTAACTCCTGCTCCAAAAATGCCTCTTTTGAGTAACCGGTGAGTTGCTCTACAAAATCATTGAGGTACAACATGGTGTAGCGTTCGTCATTCAGGCAGATATAAACGGTGCTGGGGATGTTCTCCGCCAGGGCGCGGAATCTCAACTCGCTTTCCTTCAAAGCCTCTTCGGCCTGTTTGCGTTCAGTGATATCGCGCAGGATGACGGTAAAGAATCTTTCCTCCTCAATCGTATGCCGGGAGATGAACGCCTCCATGGGGAATTCCTCGCCGTTGACCCGTAAGCCGTATAAACTATCCAGCCGCCCGTGTCTCCGAGCTGACACGTTGGAATTACCAAAGGAATTTACATTATCATCGTGGGAATGCCGAAAACGTTGGGGAATGAAGATTGAAAGCGGTTTTCCAAGAGCGTAGTCGGCAGGGCAGCCAAATATCTTTTCGGCAAAGGGGTTGAATAGAATGATATGGTGAGACTCGTTGATGGTGATGATGCCGTTCGGGGCGGTATCAATGATACCTGCCAGCCTCGCCCGGCTTTCCTGCAAGGCGCGTTCCGACTGTTTGCGCTCGGTGATGTCGAGGGTGCTGACCAACACGCGCTCGTAGCTGGTCGTCCATTGGGGCAGGGTGATCGAGATCAGCACATCGCGGCGGTTGCCTTTCAATGTGTACAGGACAGACTCATGCGCGAAGTGGCGCATACCTTTTGCAAGGGCGACCACTTCGCGGGCGAAATGAGTTAATTCCCCCCCCGGACAGAAACCTGCCAAGCGGTTGAAGTAGCGCGGCTTTATTCTCCGCTTCCATCAACTCGATGGCTGCCATGTTGACGTCCAGAATCCGGATCAGATCCGCCGCCTCCTTGATGAAACCCGGGCGCTCCGCAAGGTAGGCTTCGAAATCATCCACACCTGACCGTTTGATTTCATCGATTCTTTTCATCAGGGCGGAGTAATCATCCTCCCAAATGGCGACCCCAGCCGATTGGAAGATCGTGCGATAGCGCGCCTCCGATTCCTCCAACGCCTTATCGGCGAGTTTTCGCTCGGTGATATCGCGGTAATTGACGACGATCCCGGCAATGTGCGGGTCATCCAGCATATTATGACCTGTGACCTCAAAATGACGCCATTCCCCATCCTTCCGGCGAAGGCGATACTCCACAGTTCGGACTGCGCCTGGCTCTGCCGCGCCTTCGGAAAAGACATCCAGAACTCCAACAATGTCTTCTGGATGAATGTATTTGAATGCGCTCCCGCCGGTGATCTCCTCCACCGAATAGCCGGTCAACCGCGTCTCTGATGGGGCAATATAAATGACCTTCCCGTTGGAGTCCACGATCGCCACCCCTTCGGCGGAATTTTCGATCAAGGCACGGAAATATGCCTCGCGTTGTTCCAAACGCTCATAAAGCCTGGCGTTTTCGACCGCGATCGTAACCTGGTCGGCGATCGCGCTCGCAAATTGGATTTCCTCAGCCATGAAAACCCGGTCCGGGTCTGATGTGAATAACTCTGCCAGTCCGAGGGATTGTCCGCGGAGGCGCAGCGGAATGAGCAGGGAGGAGAACATCTGATTGGCTTTCAGTTCCCTTATTTCCGAAGAGTCTGCTGCGGGGTCATCCAGCCGGATGACAAGGGGCTGTCCCGTTTGAAGGGCGTTAAGGGTGGCGGGGTATTCATCCAACGAGAACGTCCGTCCCAGATCGTCCTGCTCGCTAACATCTTCATGCGCGGAGTACAGCGCGATCGTGGCAACCTCATTTCGCTCCGGGAAATAATCTGAAAGGGCGCAAAAATCAACGCGCATCAGGCGGGCGAGGGTGCTTGCCGCTTGCCGCAAGACATCCGAGGGATGAAGACTGGAGGACACAGCGCGGGAGACCGTCAGCAGGGCGCGCAATTCGCTTTCCTGTTCGCGGGTCCGGGCGAATAGCTCGGCGGTTTCGATGATGGAAGCAGCATGACCTGCCATGGCTTGCGCCAGACGAATCTCTGAATCGCTAAATTGGCGGCGATGGCGGCTCTCCCAAAGCTCAATATCGCCCAATAATTGTCCACGCGCCATAATTGGCACGAACAACATGGTTTTGATTCCGAATTCCGAAAATTGCGCGCGCTCGGCGGGCATCATCTCTTCATCGTCGAAATGCATCTCTATAACCCGCCCCGCCAGCATGGAATTTATGATTGTGGAATACGGCCCATTCTCGAAGACACGCCCGAGGTCGGGATGGATTTCTTCCGGGAGGGCGTATTCGCTCCAGAATTCCCCAACGACCTTCATTGTTTCATTCGCAAGATTAACGGACATGATATTTGCGCTGGTGACCTTCAACGACTCGGTCATATGCCGCGCGAGTTTTTCGAGGAGCGCAGGCGGGTCCAGCAGGCTGGACGCCATGTCGTTTGCGGCCGCATAGAGCGTTTCAAGTTCCCATGCTTTCGCCTGAGTTTCGGCGTGCAGGCGGATCTTCTCCAAAGCCAGGGCGGTCTGCCCGGCGGCCTGCTCGCCATACGAAACCTCCTCCGGCGTAAAGCGGCGCGGCTCGTCATACGCGATGAAGACGCCCCCATATCGGCGCATTTTCGTCATCAGGGGCAGTCCAATGACGGATCGAATCGAAAACAACTCCGCCAGTCTCTGGGCGATGCGCGGGTCGTTTTGCGTTTCTTCAGAGACGAGCGTCTCACCTTCATCGAACAAGGAGGAAACCAGTTTCGCCTCGCCCAAGGTGACTTCGGTTTGGGCAAATAGTTCCGCCAGATGTCCCGTTGCGGCCGCAGGTGTTGGGTTGTTCCCTTTCTCGTCCCATAAGACAATATAGCAGGCGCTTGCGCCGTAGGCTTCGCACATCTTATCCGAGATGGCTTGCAAAAAGGCTTTCGTATCGTTGGTTTCCAGGGCGGCGGCGGTCACGTCGGACAGCATGGTCTTATAGCGGGAAAGCAGACGCAGGCGGCTGTCTTTCAAGAGTTTTTCGATCGCGTAGGCGAGATCGTCCGTCAGTTCCTGAAGAAGCGCGATCTCCTGATCGTCAAGGGACGGAGCGGACCTGAAGTGGTCAATGACGAGGATGCCCATCGCCTCTCCCTCCCGGATGAGCGGCAGGGAGACCGCCGATCGGTCCGGGTATTTCACCCTGCGCGGGCAAGCCAGGCATGGGTCGTTTTCATCGGACGGGTCAATGCGGATGAAGGTCCCGGCGCGGATTGCTTTTTCAGCACAGCCAAGGCTTTCGCCTTCCCGCCCCAGGTGGAAGGTGTATTTGCTTTCATCCACCGCCTCGCCCGCAAAGGCGGCAAGTTTCAGGGTGGCTTTATCGGCCTCCAGCAAGCCCACCCAGACAAAGTCATACCCACGCCCGGTCACGAGGAGTTCGCAGGCTTCCTGCAAAAGTTTTTTGCAGTCCTGGGCGCGGATGATTGCCTGGTTGATCTCGCTGACCGTGCGCAGGGTTCTTCCCATTCGTCGTTCGCGTTCAAGGCTTTGGCGCGTTTCCTCCAGGCTGGCGCCGAGAACACGTAAAAGATAGGTGATCGAAATGTATGCCGCCAGACTCATGGCGAGGAACACGAGCGTCCCGCTCACCCACGCGCTCAGATCGGTAGAGTTGATTTGGGCTTCAGCCGGGATGACAATCGTCTCATTGACCTCCAGCCAGCCGATGACCAACCAGGTGACCAGGGTAAAGATGAAGGCGATGACGCTGTATCGCAAGTCGAAAAGAATGGCGGAAATTACAACGAAGGCAAAGAAGAAAACGCGCCCATCCCCACTAAAGGAGGCCAGGACAAAGCCGGTTACGCCGAGCGCATAAAGGATGAAGAGCAGAACACCAGCGCGCAATTCATAGGGCAATTTGCGGTTGAAGGTGGTGATCCCCATTAAGACGCTGACCCCCATGTATATGACGGCAACAGTCAGCGCGGTTTGCAGCGTGTCACTATAGATTTGGTCGTAAAGCTGGGCGTTTTTCCGGTATGATTCGACTACGTTAAATAATCCGCTGGCAAGGGCGAACAGCCAGACGGCGGCAATGCCGCGCAAGATCCCGTCCAATACGCGCGCGCGCCATTCCTGCAGCGACGAAAGACGTTCCCCGTATCGCATTTTGAAGACGGAAAAAAAACTGCTCGCTAATCGTTGAAACATGTGGAAAACGGGTCGCCGCACAAAATTATAGTCTCAATTCGCGGTTTTCGAGCATCGCCGTGCAAACCAGGCATTAAGAAATCTGTTAACGCCTGTTGCATTCGCCGTGAAAGACATCGCCTTCCTTCTGCCCACCGGCATGATCGCCGCATACCTGTGCTGTTTTTTTACCAACAGCATCAACTTCGCAAAGCGCCGCACAACCTGTATTATCTGACATGTGCGGTCAAAATGATCGGCGTGATGCGGGGGGAAGACTTGTTGTACAATGATAAAAATAAATGACTCAAACTAACAATACCATCAAGGGCAAACCTGGCGCGCTCCTCAAACGCCTGCAAACCTTCGACTTCCTGCGCGGGTTTGACGAGGCGACTCTTTCGCACCTGGCGGAAAGCGCTGTCTGGAAAGTCTATCGGCCCAACGCCGTTGTGTTTTGGGAAGGGGATGTTGAGTCGAACCTGTTTTACCTGCATTATGGGTCGCTCAAGGCGATCAAGTCCGCGCCGGATGGGCGCGAGCAGGTTTTGCGCTTCATCCACGCAGGCGAAGTTTTCAATGAAATCGGCGTGCTGGCGAAAAAGCCAAACCCCGCCACTGCGGTGGCATTGGAGGAATCGGGCATCTGGCTGATCCCTCGAGAGGCTCTAGTGACTATTGTCCTGGAACACCCGCAGACCGCTATGAAGATCATTGAGAATATGGCGGATAAGGTGATTGACCTTGTTGTTCTGGCGGCAGACCTGTCGTTGAAAAGCGTTGAGGCGCGGTTTGCGAATCTGTTGCTGGAACAAGCCGAAAATGGTGTGATCGAACGACGACGCTGGACAAACCAGACCGAACTGGCGGCAAGGATTGGCACTGTCCCGGATGTGTTGAGCCGAGTCATCCGCGAGTTGACGAAGGCGGGGTTAATTAAAATGGACAAACAACAAATTCGCATCCTGGACCGCGCGGGTCTGGCGGAGCGAGCCATGATTCGGGGAGATTAAGGTTTGGGCTGAAAAAACCGACAAAAGTCGGGGTGTGAAGCGGGGGTTTCCATTAAAGTCAGGCATATCAAAGGAGCAGATATGTCTGAGACAAGTCAAATCTATTTTGCTGAAACAAAATCAAAAGCGGTCTTTGCGGCGGATGGCCCCAAGCCGCAGTTTTTATTGGATACGCCAAAGTTCAAGTCGTTGGTCGTTGGGTTGGAGGCGGGCGGGCAAATTCCCGTCCACCCTGGCGAGGCGGCGATGTATCACTTTTTGGAAGGCGAAGGCTTGATGACGGTGGACGATGAGACCTTTGCCATCAAACCCGGCGTGACGGTGGTTGCCCCCAGCGGGGCAAAGCGCGGCATGAATGCGAAGACGCGCGTGGTGTTTTTGGGCGCGAAGGGAAATTAACATGCCAATCCCCTATTTACTCACAACTTTGCTTTATACCTTCGTCGCCCTGCTCGCAGCAGCAGATGCTTCACTCGTCAGCATGACCGTTTTCAGCGCCTTCCCCGCTTTGCGCTGGGTGCGGGTTCACTTCATCACATTGGGCATTCTCTCGCAGGTGGTCTTCGGTCTGCTGCCCATCCTCATCGCGGCGCTTTCCAAAAAAGACAAACCCGCCATGCGTTGGGATATCTGGCTCACGCTCAACGCGGGCATGGTGGCGTTGGTGGCGGGGTTCGGCGGCATGAATCACCCGATGATTTTCACGGGCGGCACGCTCATCTTCATTGCCGCGCTTTTGCTCATGCTGCAACTCTGGAAGATTCGCGGCGGCGACGCGCCCGCCAGCCTCAAGTTTTATCTTGCGGGAATCTTCTACCTGCTGGTCGGAATCATCATCGGCACGGGCTTGTTCCTCAACTGGAGCAATGCGCTTTACATCAAAGTTCCGCTTGAGGCGCACATCCACGCCAACTCGTGGGGTTTCATGTCGCTGGTCTTTGCAGGCTTGCTCGTGGACTTCATTCCGATGGTAACAGGCAAAGCGCTCGGCTCCAACAATGCCATCAACTACACCTTCTGGGGCATGACGCTCGGCGCGTTCGGGCTGGTGCTGGGTCCGTGGCTGGGCGGAAGCCTGCCCCCCACCGTAGCCGGTTTGGTCTTGCACATCTCAGCCACGGTTGTGCTGCTCGTTGCCATGATCCGCGCCTTGAATCAAAGCGGCAAATTGAAAACGGCGGGCGGCTGGCATTTGGCCGCTTCGTACATCTGGATTTTATTACCCGTGATGATGGCGCCCACCATTCTGCTCGGCGTCTTCGAGCCGGGTCCCATCGAATCAACCGCGCCTCAAGCCTTGATTTATGGCTGGGTGCTGCAATTTGGCATTGCCCTCATCCCATACATTGCGCGACGATTCTTCCTGAAAGATGAGTCTCGCCAACTCGGCGGCAATTGGTGGAGTCTGACCGGCGCAAACCTGGGAAGCATCTTCATTTGGGCAAGTATCTTCCTCGTCCCCGCGCGAGGCATCTTGTACGGCATTGGGTTTGGGTTATATGCTCTGGCAATGATCCGTCCGCTCATGGAACTGGCAGAGATTGCAAGAAACGGACTTAGAAAATACGAAACCGCATAATAAAAAAAGACGGTCATGGGGGTGGCTGTCTTTTTTTATCGAATAAATTCATCAACCCAAAGAAAGGATATCCAATGAAACACAATCACAAGTTCGGTATTGCCCTTGCCGTTCTCGGCATTATTACAGGGCTGCTGGCGTTCTACCTGATTGCCGGTCAATACAATCTGTTGATCAACTCCAAAACCGCAGATGGACGCATGGACGAAGCCATGTCGGTGCGGCTCACGTTTGCAGTCCTGGGCTGGGTCGGCACCGCCTCCGCCGCCATTTGGATGGTGACGTTGTATGGCTTCCTGCACAAGGAGAAGTGGGCATGGTTTTGGGGCACAGTCGGCGCGACGATTCAACTGTTGGCTGGCTTCTTCCCTGCCATCCCTGCCATGGATAGCCACCTGCCCGGTCCGACCCTCGTCGTCTTCGGTCTGGGATTCATCCTGTGGTTCGGCATGTTAATCATCGGCGGCGTGGAAAAGCGCATTATCACCCTGACCTTCATTGCCGGTCTCGCCTACGTGTTGACTTTCATTGACGGCGTCGCGCCCATCGCAAAATTCACCACATCCAAAGACGATCCGTTCTGGAACGGGATGTATGTGATGACCCAGCAGGTCAGTTGGTGGGGAGCCATTGCCTGGGCGATGTTTATTTTCGGCGTATTGCTCAAGAAGTCGTGGGCGATTCCGGTAGGCTTGTTCGCAGGGACGATGTCCATGTTGGCGGGCTATCCGCTTGGGCTGCACAATGCGTTCTTTGAGGTACATCGCTTTTCGATGTTCCTGCCTGCTCCGCTTTTGAGCACAGGATTGATCGTCTACTTGTTGTTGCCGTCCACAAAGAAGATGCTCGAAGGTGGGAACGCTTCTTGATGGGACGCTTTGAGATTTGGAAAATGCTCGAAGCGACGCCGCCAAACCCAGGTCCGGATGTGAAGCGAAAGTGTGACCTTTGTCACAGAAATTTGACGCCAATTTGTGCAATACTTCACATAAGGAGTAAATCCTTGTCCTAACTTTCAATCTCAAAAAGGAGAATGCACAAATGGCACCACTGAAAGATATTATCTTCCTGCTCCTGACTGGCGGACTTGCCGCCTACCTTTGCTGGTATTTCTGGCAGAGGTACAACCTGCACAAGGCGTTACACAACCTGTACTACTTGATGGGTTTTGCAGTGCTTTTAGTTTCAGGCGTGTTGTTGATCTTCCTTGGGCTCGACATTCTGGCATCGCCCTATGTGTTGACCGTGGCAAGCCTGATCCCGCTCGGCATTTCGATGGGACTGGCGGAGGAGTATTTCCCCGGTTGGAAGAAAGCCTTCAAATGGTTCGCGGCGATCGGCTTTCTCGCCATTGCGATCACCAGCATTGCAGGCATGGACGGGTTGAAGAAGATCGCTGTGCCGCTCTTCCACGGCGTGGCGGGACTCGTCATCTTCCTCGGACCGTTCTTTGCCAAGGGCGCACCGAAGGGTTTCTATTGGGTCGGCATCGGCGGCTTGCTGATCGGCTTGGGCGGCATTGCGCTGGCGTTCATTTCGGTTGGCAAACAACTGCTGTTTTTCAGCCCTGAGTTTGTAATGTTGATTCTGACCCCGCTCCTGTTCCTGATGGCGGGGGCGTTTGCGTTGGGGTTTGCCAAGAAAGGGTAGACCAGTAATTGGAGATTGGTAATTCGTAATTGGTAATTGGGCGCTCAATCTCCAATTACCAATTACTACCTGCCTCAAGGAACACACATGAAAGAACGAATCAATTATCTCTTCATTTCCACAAAAGGACTCATCCTCGTCGCCATTGCGATGATTGCGATGGTGACTGCCGTTTGGGGAATGCTCTCCGGTCCCATGGCGGAGATGGGCGTGCGCGAGGTCGTCATCAAATCCCTCGGCATGGATATTGTGCAAGCCGAGCGCGAGGGGCGCATCATCATTTTGTACCACTCCATCGCCATGGCCGTGGTCGCGATTGAAACCTACATGGTGACGGGTCTTTTGAAGATGAAAGCCTTTTACAAGACCGCGGTCAATCTGCTCATCACCGTCGGCTATATTTTGACGATGACCTTCGGTATGGGCTTCGCCTATTTCGGTCACAACTGGGCATTCCACGGGCTGTATATC
>DAOTXI010000357.1:0-1914 GCA_034435475.1 Anaerolineales bacterium | reverse complement strand
GCCCCAACCCTGCGAAGAATTTCCTGCGCAACGGTGGACTTTCCCGAACCTGATCCGCCTGCAATTCCGATCACCAATGGGATTTTCTGCATCATGCACGCGATTATACCCGTTGGATGGAAATGAAACGGCTCCGGACTTAGCCGGAGCCTGTTCCCCGCCCATTGATTTTTACCTGCCCTGAAACTTTCTTGTCAGCGCGTTCCAGATCGGGCAGCGATCATACACGCCCAAAAAAGCGACCACCACCCCGGCTCCCACAAGGAACCAATTTCCGTTGGTAAACCCAAGCCATGCCAAAAGCCCGCCTGCGAAAAGGCGTAACAGCCTGTCGAACATGGTCATGGATAGGCGTATCTCTTTTCCCTGCGCGAGCGAATTAAAGACCGAACGATAACTTGCTTCGTTTTGCGCGCCTGTCACGCGGGCAACTTCTTCTCCGTTGCGAAAGGCGATCACGGTGGGAATTCCATAGATTTTGAATCTCTCGATCAATTCTTTGGAATCGTCCGCATTGACCGGGAGAAACTCGACCTTCCCCGAAAATTCATCGCCGAGTTTTTGCAGGATGGGTTTTGTCACCCTGCAAGGGACACACCACGGCGCCCAGAAATCAACCACAATGGGGGTTCGGGCGCCGAGTTTTGATTCAAACTCTTGATTGTTCATGGCATAAAGAAAGGACGGGCGATATTTTCGCCCGTCCCGTTTGGATGAATTAGCCCTTGTAGGTGCTGAGTTTGAACGGGGCGTAGAGCGGGCAGAACGCCACGAAGGCAGTCAGGGTGAAGACACCGGCGAGCACCAGCAGGACAATGCCGAGAGTCCCGGTGACGATCCCGCCGAAGTACAGGTAGGCGAACAGGGCGGAAATCACGAGGCGGACGATACGATCGGTGTTGGACATATTGCGTTTCATTGGATTAATCTCCTTTGGTTTTGTTTGATGCCCCCAGTATAGGAGAATCCCCCGTCCCCGTCTGTGACATTGTCACACAGACGACCGGGACTTCAACGCCTCAAAATCGAGTATCTCGATGCTACCCCTGCCCGAACGGACAGAGCCTTCATTGATGAAATCTTCGAGCAGGCGGCTGATCACTTCGCGCGAACTGCCAAGTTCCGAGGCAATCTCCTGATGGGTGATGCGAATCGGGTTTTGAAATTCAGAGCGTTTCAGTAACAGCCCGGCAATGCGCCGATCCATGCGCTGAAAGACCACTTCATCCACTACTTCCATCATCGTGGAAAGCCGCTGTGAAAGCAGGTCGAAAACAAAATCGCGCCACAGATCGTACTTGCGCACCCACTCACGGAACGACTCCGAGGGGACCATGACCGCTTCTGCATCCTGTTCGACCGTGGCGATGGCGGGAAACGTCCGCTGGCTGAGGATGGCGTTTGCAGTCAGGATGCAGGAGGAGCCGTTTCCGAACCGATACAAGGTGATCTCGCGTCCTGTTTCGCCTATCTTGTAAACGCGCACCACGCCGGAGATTAAGAAAGCAATCGCCTCGATCCGGTCTCCTTCGAGGAAGACATCGCGCCCGGCGGGAATTTTCGCAAGGAACGCAGACCGTTGGAATTCATCTTTGAATCCACGGTCTGCGTTTTGCAGAAAAAGCAGAACGCCGGAGATGCGGTCGAATTGCTTTGCGTCAATCATCAATCGAACATGTAAGCCAGACCGACCGTGCCGGGACCGGCATGTGTCCCGACCACCGGGCTGACTTCGGTGAATAACGCTTCCACCGGGGAAAGATCCGTTTTAGCTCGTTCAAGAAGGTTTTTTGCATCTTCGGCGGAATTCGCGTGAAGGGTCGCCAATCGAATGTTCGATTTCCCCTTCACTTGCTCCGTTACCAGTTCGAGAACCCGGTCATGCGCCTTGCCCTTGGTGAGGATGCGTTCCAC
>DAOTXI010000356.1:0-2628 GCA_034435475.1 Anaerolineales bacterium | reverse complement strand
GTTCCTCGGTCACTTCGCGCTCGAAGGAGCGAAACCCGCTCATTCGAAATCCATGCCTTTCGGCAATCACGGTAATTTCCCGAACCCGTTCGAGCGTGATCTCCTTCCCCACTGTGTAATCTTCGAACCTGCCTTCCAGCGCGAGGGCAATCGTCTCAGCCATGCAGGCATAGGCCTTGCCTTCGGGAAAACCGAAATTAAAATGGAAATCCACGGGGCCTGGCACATCCACCATACCGCCGTCAATCACTAATATATCATCTCTCATTGCCGCCACCATTGCAGAAACATCGCGGGGGCGGGCAACGTCGCAAACCACACTGCCCGGTTGTAAATGTTCCGGGTGGATGACATCGTGGACCGCGCTCGTGACCGTCAGGATCAACCGCGCCTCCCGCAACACATCCATCTTCGTGCTGATGAAAACCCCGCCTCCCGACCTGACCTTGAGCCTGTCCTGCAAAACCCGGAGTTTTGACTCGTCCCGGGCGATGAGCAAGGTCCGGGCGGCTTCCTCAGCCAAAAGTTCAGCGCAGACCCGCCCGATCGAACCGGTGGCGCCCACAACTGCGACTGTCGCATCCTTTAACTCAATATCCATGACCTTTGCCGCATCACGGATGGCTTGCACCGCCATCATCACCGTGTACGAATCGCCGGTGGTAACTGGGATATCGAGATTATTTGCAATGGTCACCCCGGCATCCCCCACCACCGAAGTGAATGCGCCCAGCCCGAGAATGTTCGCGCCGAGACGTTCCGCCATGCGGCCTGTCTGGATAATTTTACGATAGACCGTGCGCTCAGGCAACTGCATCATGCGCCGCGGAGTATACGGACATGCAAGGAACCAGCCTTTTACCTGCCTGCCGGTGGCGGCGGAAGCGATTCCTTCGATTTCAGAAATGTAAACCGGGGGGAAAAAGGTGGAAAAGAAGTCAATCTGTCCTTCCGTGAGGACTTTTCCAAGAAACGGGAATTTCCGGCTGACATCGCGCTTGGGATCAATGGGGTGGATGATGAAGGCGAAGCTATCCATGTGATGACGGGGCTACCAGGACTCGGTATCTTTTCGACGGCTTTGATGGTAAGGGGTCTGATGCAGTTGAGACTGCTTCCATTTATGGTGGTCACTCTGGGCGTACGTCACATCCCGGTCAATTACGCGCCGTTCGGCAGATGCCGCCAGCACCACATCCGACTCGATGGTACGCGCCGGGTAAATGACCATGCCCGAACCAATGCGGCAGTTATGCCCCACGCACCCGCCCAACACCGGGCGGTTGGAGATGCTTAAATTCCCATTCCCGTCGCGGGCGCGGATCGGCATGGGAATCAGGTTGTAATCGGTAAAAGTCGAACCTGCGCCGATGAAAGTGTTGCGCCCCACCACGCACATTTGCAAACAGGTATTTTGCGCCACCATCGTATTCTCCATGATAGTGGTCATAAACAACGCCGTGCGGAAGGGCAGGAAGGCTCCATCACCCACCACCGAGAGCATCAATTGCACATCCTGTGAAACGTTGACGTTATTGCCAATGACACAGTTCTCAATGACCGCCCCCGCATTGATCGTGACATTATCGCCAATGATGGTCGGTCCGTGGATGACCGCGCTCGGATCAATGACGCAGCCCTTGCCGACCTTGACCAATTCCGAACACTCCAAAATCTGGCGTCCCTCATAGATGGCTTTGCTGAGGATACCAAGTTTGAATCCAAGGTCTTCATTGAGCCTTTTTTCGAAACGCGCCCCCCGGGCGAATTGGCTGAACACCATGTCGGCAATAAAAACATGCACCCAGGAATCAATTGCAATGAACGCCCGCAATGGGACTTGAAAAACAAGGTCGCCGCTCTGGTCGCCCATATAGGTCGGCACATGATAGTAGCCGATCTCGCGCGCTTGCATATCAATCACCAGCGGTTCCGCCCCCGCCACGGGTCCATTTGGGTAATACCAAAAATCGGCAAGGTACAGGCTCCCGGCAGGCGTATAGGATGTGGAAAGAGGGAAGGCATGTTCGCGGAACGCCGGGTCGTCTGCCCGAAACGCAGCGCGGACAGGGCGCTTCCGCTTCAATGCTTCGGTCATGAACGCATGGACAAAGTATTCATCGAAGAACAGGTTATCCCGATACATGATGGTCGGCTCGCGCACAGGCTGTACGCGCTCATCTTGTTTGAACTCCACTTCGCGCGTCACGTATGGCGCGAGCAGGTTTCGTTGATGCAGCCAGAGGGGGGAATTTTGGATCCGAAGTTCGCGAGCAGGCTCGCAAAAAGGCATGATCGGATTCTGCGCGTTCAGGATGACCTTAAGCATGAGGTGAATTATAAATCAAAGCGCGCCGGGAGGATGCGGTTTGGGAAAATAAAATGGGTATTAAGCCCGGTCTACGTCAACGGGGTTTTTCGGATCAAAATCGTGCAGCGCTCATCGCCGCGGGCGTGGCAGGCAATCTCCTCCACGCTGAAGACCTTTCCCCCGCTTAGCCAATACAACGCCTCCTGCAACAGCCCCACCGCCAGGTGACAAACCGGCTCATTCGAAACCCGCTCCCAGCACAGCGGACACTGTTCGATGTGCCAAAAAATCGAGTCGTCTGTTTCCTCCACCCGCAC
>DAOTXI010000355.1:0-9548 GCA_034435475.1 Anaerolineales bacterium | reverse complement strand
GGCGATTCCAACCCCGAGGTTCGAGCCGCTGCGGCTTTGGGCTTGTCTCACCACCCCGGCGAGGACGCGCTCCCGGTGTTGATTCAAACTTTGGGAGACAGCGACCAACTCACAGCGGGGATTGCGGCGAATGCCCTCGTCAAACTGGGGAAACCCGCCGTCGAGAGTCTCATCGAAGCCGCAAAGCAGGGCGACCCGAAGATTCGCATCCTCGCATTGCGGGCATTGACTGAATTGAAAGACCAGCGCGCCATCCCGGTCATGATGAAATGTATCGAAGAGGATTCTGCATTGCTGGGCTATTGGGCGCAAAAAGGTTTGGATCGGCTTGGGCTGGATATGGTATATATTATGCCCTGAGGTAATGAAGGTAATGAATGGATTTGAATTTCTGAAGAACATCAAGATTGACCGCCCATCCATTGGGCAGGTCGTTTTTTGGGTCGTAACGATTGCCCTTGCCGTTACAGCGTACATTGTGGTGGGTAACTTTACACAATGCTGGACCTTCACTGAATTGCCCGGCATTTCGCCTGCCCATTGCGGTGTGGAAACCACCAGCGACGGACCCGTGATCGAAGAAGGTGCGACGACGGAAGAATTGCCCCCTGCGCCGGATATCATCCCCGATGCCGCCGCCCTGCCGCCTGCCTGGGACGGCGCCAGCCGCATCAACATCCTCTTCATCGGTCTGGATGCCCGCGACCTCGAAGCGAATCAGGGTCCGCCGCGCACCGACTCGATGATTCTGTTCACCATTGACCCTGTATCCAAAACAGCCGGAATGTTGTCCATCCCGCGCGATATGTGGGTGAACATTCCCGGCTTCGGTTACAGCCGCATCAATACCGCCTACCCCAGCGGCGAAGGGGCGCAGCTGCCCGGCGGCGGACCGGGACTTGCCATGAAGACCGTTTCGCAATTCATCGGCGTGCCGGTTGATTATTATGTGCAGGTTGATTTCAACGTCTTCACCCGCATGGTGGATGAACTTGTAAAGATCGGCGGATGTATCTATGTCACGCCGACTGAGAAAATGACTCTTGACCCGGTTGGCTCGGGCACCGATCATATCGTCATCACCCCCGGCGGTGAGCGCAGATTATGCGACGGCTGGAAAGTGCTTGCCTATGCCCGCAACCGTAAGACCTCCGGCGGAGATGCCGACCGCGCCCGCCGCCAGCAGGAAGTGGTTTTGGCATTGCAAGCCATCATCATCGAGCCGGAGAACTTCCCCAAATTCATTGCTGCTGCGCCGGGGTTGTATAACGAACTTTCCTATGGCATCAAAACCAATATGGCGTTCGACGACGCGATCAAACTTGCCATCCTCGGCAAGGACATCCAGCCAGACAGCGTCAAGACCGGCGTCATTGATCCACAGCAGGGCATGGCGATCTTCGATAAGACCATTCTCGGCGGGGAGGAAGCCAGCATCCTCAAACCAGTGATGGATAAGATCCGCGTTTTGCGCGATGAGATTTTCACCACCACCGGTCCCACCAGCCCGGTTGCCGTACCCATCGGTTACACCGACATCGGTCTGATCACTGGGGCAATGCAGGCTGAAGAAGCCCGTGTGCGCATCATGGACGGGACCTTTACCCCCGGGCTCGACCAGAGAGCCGCCAGCGTCTTCCAATCCTACGGCATGACCGTCACCGAGGTGGCCGCTTCGCCTGAGATCTACAACCAGACCGTCATCGTTGTGTATGGACCGAAACTTTATACGATCAAATGGCTGCAAGGGACGTTCGGTATCACAGACCGCCAAATCCGCTTTGTGCCCGACCCCTCGCAGACAGTGGATATCGAAATCCGTATCGGCTCGGATATTGCGGGGACCATCCCGTAAACTAAATTCGAGGAATCAAAAAAACTCACCCTTGCTTGAGACGGGTGAGTTTTTTTGATTGGATTTACGGCGAAAAATAATTTGTTATTATGCGGCCGTAGTAACGACTTCAGTCGCTTTTAACTGTATGTTGCGCCTGCCGCCGCCGCAACTCATAAGTATTTCAGGGCTGGCTGGATTAATATCCCATCATATTGCCGACCCAATCGCCGACCATCCAATATTTGAAATCCCTGCCCTGGTTGACTTGCATACCACCATACGCCCCATAGACTAGCGCCACGATTGGCAGGACTGCGAACAGGCACGAGACGGGCAGGCAGATCAGCCCGATGAAAGGTACTACCTGACTCAAGCCGCCGAGGACGACCGCGAAAAGAGTTCCGCCAAAGGAGCAGACCGCCTGCATCACAAATGCCTGCATTGCGTGATAAGCGACATAGCGCGAACGATCTCTGTGAAGGAAGTAGATCGCCAACGGAACGAACCCCCCCATAAAAACAGTAAACAGATTTATCAGCACGCTCAAATGCGAGATCATCGCCCACTGACGTTCCTGTTCAGGGGTGAGAGGCGGCTGGGTTTGCGGAATTTGCTCGGTCATTGTTCTCTCCATGATTGGGCATATACACAAAATCACCATTCGGTGATTGACCGTTGACGGCAGATTGCAGTCTGTGGTTTACAGTCAAAACTTCAGAATTGTCGGATTAAGGTGACGGTCACTTGTTGGAAAGGTTTTTCGGCTAAAAATCGCCCAAAGTGACTGTCACCTGCTTATTAACGATAATGCCTGTTGTATCAATGAAAAAAGACCCGCGATGGACCGCGAGTCTTTTTGTACGAAAACCGGATTTACGCCCAGCCCTGGTTGCGGATGAAGTCCGAGATGACCGGGATGCGAACGTCCTGTCCCTGGTAAGCCTGATAAGCCCACCAAAGGAAGGCGAATCCCAAAATACCGCCGCACCCGAGCGTTACCGTGGCGATGATGGAAACAGCCACAGCCGCAACGAGCGACTGGACCGCGTTAAATTTAACATACGGGCGGGCTTTCTTGTCTTCCATGAACAACACAACGATGGCAATGATGGGGAGCAGGTAGCTGAGCATCGCCCACAGTTTGTCATCCTGGGTGATATCCGACATTGGCGCTTGAGACATGGTTTATTCCTCCGAATAAGTTGGGTTTGAATTTTAAGTATTTTACAACCAATCACGCTTCGGCGCAACCAGCCAGTTTTCACCCAATGGTACTGGACAGGGTTATGCTAGAATCGCGCCATGTCCATCCGTATTGTTTTCATGGGTTCGCCCGATTTTGCATTGCCCAGCCTGCGCTCTCTAGCGCAGAATTATCAAGTCGTGGGCGTTGTCACCCAGCCAGACCGCGCCTCGGGGCGTGGACGCGAACTAAAATCGCCGCCGGTAAAAACTTTGGCGCAAGAGTTGAACATCCCCGTCATCCAACCGCAGAAATTGCGCGAGCCCGAAGCCATGAATCAATTGCGCGAATGGAATCCCGACCTCATCGTTGTCGCCGCCTTTGGACAGATACTCAAAAAAGAGGTTTTGGATTTACCGAAATATGGCTGCGTCAACGTCCATGCCTCGTTGCTTCCGCGTTGGCGCGGCGCGGCTCCGATCAACGCCGCCGTCCTTGCCGGGGATGAAGAGACGGGCGTGACCATCATGAAAATGGATTTGGGACTCGATACCGGTCCCATGCTGGCGATGAAAAGAATCCGCATCCAACCGGACGATACGGCTGGTTCGCTTTTCGAGGCATTATCCACGCTGGGGGCGGATCTTCTTATTGAAACCCTGCCTGCCTACATGGACGGCAACCTCACGCCCCAGCCACAACCCGAAGAGGGCGCGACCTACGCGCCCATGCTCAAAAAGGAGGATGGACATTTGGATTTTCAAAAATCGGCGCTGGAATTGGAACGGCAAATCCGCGCGATGAGTCCGTGGCCCGGGGCGTGGATGATGGTCGAAAATTCGGTGTTGAAAATTCATCGGGCGCGGGCGGGGCGGGGACATGTTGCGGCGGGGAAAAGGTTCAAAGAGCAGAATCAACCCGCGGTTGGGGCGGGAAGCGGGGTTTTAATCCTCGACGAAGTGCAGCCGCCGGGCAAGAAACCGATGAGCGGAAAAGCCTTTCTGGCGGGCGCGCGGAATTGGGAAGGCGCGTAGCAATTGCGGGACGGCGGGGTTATACCATTCAAATCATCTCATTGGAGGAAGCATGTTTAATTGGAAGGTTTTCCTTGCCGAGTTCATCGGCACGTTTGCGCTGGTCTTCATTGGTGCGGGGGCGGGCGCGGCGAATGCGGGACTGGTCGGCGTGGCTCTCGCTCACGGGTTGACTTTAATGGTCTTCGCCTACGCCTTTGGTTCCATATCGGGCACGCACGTCAACCCGGCGGTGACGTGGGCGTTCGTCTGGAACGGAACGTTGAAATGGAGCGAGGCGGCTGTGTATTGGGTTGCGCAGTTCATCGGCGCGATCTCCGCGGCGGGGTTATTGCATCTCTTTGCCAGCTCGATGGGCGGTTCGATCAATGCTGGCGCGACGGTCGGCGTGTTGACCGATGCAAATCCGATCCTTGCGATGGTGGCGGAGGCTGTGTTGACTTTCTTCCTCGTGAATACCATTTTGCATACGGCAATCGGCGGCAAAGGCGGACCGATGACCGGCGCGGCAATCGGCATGACGTTGACAGCCGCAATTCTCGTCGGCGGTCCGTTGACGGGCGCATCGCTCAACCCGGCGCGGACTTTGGGGACTGCTGTTTACGCGGCTCCGAGTCTGGCGAATGTGTATTCCTACGTGATCTATCTCTTCGGTCCACTAATCGGTTCCACGGTCGCTTTGTTGGTTTATAATTTTTTATCTGGTGTTGAAGAACCCAAAGCGGCTCCTGCGGTGGCTGCCCCTGCAAAACCGGCTGGAAAAGCGGTTGCGCGAAAAACGGCTTCAAAAGCGAAAAAGTAAACCCCGGGTTTTCCTTGTCCAGGGATGTGCAAGCAAAATACAAGCCTTCGTCTACAAAACGGAGGCTTTTTGTTTTACAATTTGCGATGGAGGCTGTACCATGACCAGATACATCGGCGCAATTGACCAGGGAACCACCAGCACGCGTTTCATCCTTTTCGACAAGGGTGGGAATGTGGCCGCCGTTCACCAGAAAGAACACAGACAAATCTACCCCAAACCGGGCTGGGTGGAGCATGATCCGCTCGAGATTTGGGAGCGCACCCAGGAGGTGATTGAAGGCGCGCTGGCAAAGAGCGGTCTTTCTGCCGTGGATATTGCCGCCATCGGCGTGACCAACCAGCGCGAGACGACGGTGGTCTGGGATAGGAACACAGGACAGCCCGTTTACAACGCCATCGTCTGGCAGGATACGCGCACTGACACTCTCATCTCGAAGTTTGCTCGAAAAGGCGGGCAGGACAGGTTCAGGAAGAAGACCGGTCTGCCGCTTGCCACCTATTTTTCCGGACCCAAGATCAAGTGGATTTTGGAGAATGTCAAAGGCGCAAAAGAGAAAGCCAAAACGGGCGATTTGCTCTTCGGCAACATGGATACCTGGATCATCTGGAAGTTGACCGGGGAATACGTCACCGATGTGACCAACGCTTCGCGCACCATGTTGATGAACCTCAAAAGCCTGGATTGGGACAATGAGATTCTAAAGGCAATGGGCATTCCACGCGGACTCCTCCCGCAGATCCGCTCGTCGTCTGAAATCTATGGCGATGTCAAATCCGGTCTTTTAAAGGGGATTTCCGTGGCGGGTGATCTGGGCGACCAGCAGGCGGCTTTGTTTGGTCAGACCTGTTTCAAGGCAGGCGAGGCAAAGAACACCTATGGCACAGGTTGTTTCATGTTGATGAACACGGGCAAACAGCCGGTGCAAAGCAAGGCAGGCCTGTTGACCACGCTTGGTTACAAGATCGGCGAAGCGGACGCCGTCTATGCGCTCGAAGGCTCGATTGCCATCACCGGGGCGCTGATTCAGTGGCTGAGAGATAACATGGGCTTGATCCAGAACTCGGCGGAGGTCGAACCGCTGGCGAAATCCGTCGAAGACAACGGCGGGATTTACTTCGTCCCGGCGTTCAGCGGATTGTATGCGCCATATTGGAAATCCGATGCGAGGGGTGTGATTGCAGGGATGACCCGTTATGTCAACAAAGGTCATATTGCCCGAGCCGCTCTCGAAGCCACAGCCTACCAGACCCGCGAAGTGCTGGATGCGATGGAAAAGGATTCGGGGGTCAAACTCCGCGCGCTTAAGGTGGATGGCGGCATGGTCTTCAATGAATTACTTATGCAGTTTCAATCCGATATTTTGAATGTGCCTGTGGTGCGCCCGAAGGTGGCGGAGACGACGGCGTTGGGCGCGGCATACGCGGCGGGACTCGCCGTCGGCTTTTGGAAGGACACCGATGAGTTGAAGCAAAATTGGGGAAAGGACAGGGAATGGAAACCGAAAATGGATGCAAAACGCCGCGCGGGTTTATACTCAGGCTGGAAGAAAGCTGTCACCCGAACATTTGATTGGACCGAATAAAGGTTTCAGGTTGAAGGTTTGATGTTTAATGTTGAAAACCCCTTCCTGTAACCTGCAACCTGCAACTCGCAACCTGCAACCAATATGAACCGAACCGAAACCCTCTCCTCTCTCAAAGCAACCCCGCAGGTCTCCGTGCTGATCGTCGGCGCGGGCATCAACGGCATTGGAACCTTCCGCGATCTGGCGCTCAACGGCGTGGATGTCCTGCTGATTGACCGGGGCGATTTCTGCTCCGGCGCGAGCGCGGCATCTTCGCACATGGCGCACGGCGGGATTCGTTATCTGGAGAACGGAGAGTTCCGGCTGGTGCGCGAGGCGGTGAAGGAACGCAATCGCATGATCCAGAACGCGCCGCACATCGTCAAGCCGCTGCCGACGACCATCCCGATGTTCAAATATTTTTCAGGGCTGTTCAACGCGCCTTTGAAGTTCATGGGCTGGCTCGACAAACCCTCCGAGCGCGGCTCGGTCATCATCAAACTTGGCTTGATGATGTACGATGCCTATACCGGCAGCCAGCGCACGGTTCCGCGTCATAAATTTTATTCGCGTAATCAGTCTTTGAAGAAGTGGGGCAAATTGAACTCCGAGATCGTCAACACGGCGGTGTATTACGACGGGCTGATCTCTAACCCCGAAAGACTCGCGCTTGAATTGGTGTTGGATGCCGAAGCCGAAAACCCACGCGCCCGCGCCTTGAATTACGTCAGCCTTGTGAGCGGTTCCGGTAAAACGGTTGTTTTGCGCGATGAACTGACCGATGAATCCTTCGAGATCGAACCAAAACTGGTCATCAACGCCGCCGGTCCGTGGATTGATTTTGCCAATCACAGCCTCGGCATGACCACCCGCTACATCGGTGGGACGAAAGGCTCGCATCTCGTTTTGGATCACCCCGAACTCCGCGCCGCCATCGGCGAGAACGAATTTTTCTTCGAGAACAAAGACGGGCGCATTGTGCTCATCTTCCCGTTGCAAGACCGGGTGTTGGTTGGCACGTCGGATATCAAGATCGAACATCCCGATGAGGCGCAATGCACCGATGAAGAAGTGGACTATTTCATCCAGATGACCGCGCGCGTTTTTCCAAATATCAAAGTCGGGCGCGAACATGTTGTCTTTGCGTTTTCCGGCGTGCGTCCGCTGGCAAACAGTGTTGCCAAGACCACCGGCCAATACAGCCGCGACCATCACATCGAAGTGCTGAGCGGCGATTGGACGAATTTGAACTTCCCGGTCTATTCCCTGGTCGGCGGCAAGTGGACATCCTTCCGCGCCTTCTCGGAGGAAGTGACGGATAAGGCTTTACAGTTTCTCGGCATCAAACGGAACAGGAACACGCAGGAACTTCCCATCGGCGGCGGGCGGAATTATCCGCGCACTGCGGAGGATAAAAATAAATACATCAACGGTCTTGCTGCGTGGACGGGTCTTTCGCATGACCGTCTCGACGTTCTATTTGAGCGCTACGGCACGCGGGTTGAGTCTGTCGCCGAGTTCATGAAACTTGCCGAAGACTCTCCATTGAAAAGCCTGCCCGATTTTACGAAGCGCGAAATCCTCTTCCTCATCCAGCACGAAAGGGCAAAACATCTCGACGATCTCCTGCTGCGCCGCACCATGCTTGCCATGCTGGGCAGGCTCACGCGCAGCGCGGTGGATGAAGTCAACGATATTTTGGCGGAGGCGCAGGGCTGGGGCGCGGAGCGGAAAAAGGCTGAGGCGGAAAGAACGCTCCGGCTTCTGGAAGACAGGCATAAAGTCCGGGTCTGAGGCGCGTGGTAGAATCCTCCTGATGCCTCCCCGAAAAAAATCCAAACTCCACATAGACCTCGTCATTCCCGTTTATAACGAAGTGGAAGCGATCACGAAGACCCATGCGGACCTTCGTCTCGTGGCGGATTCGCTGCCGCATGATTTTCGATTCATCTATGTGGACGACGGTTCATCCGACGGGACGGCGGATACGCTTCGAGGGATTTGCGCGAACGACCGGAGAGTTTCCGTGCTCACCCTCAGCCGCAACTTTGGTCACCAATCCGCGTTGACCGCCGGTATGGATGCCTCTCAGGGCGACATCATGATTTCGCTCGACGCCGACGGACAGCATCCCCCGGCGATGATTCCGAAGATGATCGAATTGATCCAACACGGATACGACATCGTGCAGGGGCAGCGCATCGAAAGCGGGCGCGGGGCGTCGTTCAAAAAACTCACCTCGAACTTTTTTTACTGGCTCATCAACCGCATCAGTGGCACGCAGGTGATGGCGGGCGCGGCGGATTTCCGCGCGCTTTCGCGCAATGCGCTGGACGGTTTGCGCTCGATGCAGGAATATCACCGCTTTTTACGCGGCATGATCTCGTGGATGGGATACAACAGCGTCATCCTGCCGTATCATGAGCCGGAACGGGTGGCAGGCAGGTCGAAATATTCGCTCGGTAAAATGATGCGGCTTGCTTCCGACGCCATCTTTTCGTTTTCGCTCGCGCCGCTCTACATTGGGTTGAGCGCGGGTTTCCTGTTCTTCATCCTCGCCTGCGGGCAGTTGAGTTGGGTATTGTATCTGTGGGTGACAAAAAATACTGCACAGTTGGAACCCGGTTGGAGTTCGTTGATGGGCGTCCTTTTGATTGCAAGCGGAATTGTCATGATCCTGCTGGGTTTCATCGGCGTGTATGTCGGTTATATTTTCCAGGAAGTGAAACGCCGCCCGGTCTATCTTATAAAAAAGGGGAAGATGCAGCATGATGGAGAATAAGCCGAAATATTTCAATATCACCCTTCTTCGGCACGGAGAGTCGGTCGGGAACGCCGAGTCGCGCTGGCAGGGGCAGGTGGATTTTCCGCTGACGGATGCCGGGCGCGCCCAGGCGGGGGCGTTGGCAGAGCGTTGGAAGAAGGAAAAGATGAAGTTCGATTTTGTCATTTCCAGTCCGCTTTCCCGCGCGCGCGAAACCGCGGAGATTATCGCCGCAAAACTCGGTTTGAAGATCGAGTTCGAGCCATTGTTCATGGAGCGTGATAACGGCGAATTCGCCGGGCTGACCGCGCATGAAGTCAGCAATAATTTTTCGCATCCCAATTTCACCACTCCCTACGAC
>DAOTXI010000354.1:0-2638 GCA_034435475.1 Anaerolineales bacterium | reverse complement strand
GTATAAATCCGCGCCGTCTTTGCCGCGAGTGATGACCAGCACCTTGACGTGGTCGAGAATCTGATCGAGGCTCCAGCCTGTCTTTTTGGAGATCAAGCCGAATTCATAGTCGTTGCAGAAAAGGAAGTACGCGCCTTCCATATCCCGCGCCAGCTCCTTGCCTTCGAGACGTAAAACCTGCTGGCTGGGGTCGTACAGGTAGGGAATCCCCAATTCGCGGCACTCGGCGGGGAATTTCATCATCGCATCGGGCGAACTGGGTGAGACAATGACCAGGTCGGGTTTTTTGTCCAACTCCTTGAGGGATTGGGTGGCAGAGTAGCCCATCGCCCCGGGGTAAAAGGAAGCGATCTGGGCGGAGACATGATCCGTCGTGGCAAAGAACGAGGCGGTGAAAACGCCGGGGACGACTTTCATCAATTTGGTATCCACGCCCTTGGATTCAAGCCATTCGCGATAATCGGAAAAATCCTCGCCAACGGTTGCCATCACGCGCGGTTTCTGTCCGAGCAATGCCATCGTATAAGCGATGTTTGGCGCGATGCCGCCGCGCTGTTTGGACATGGAATCCACAAGGAAGGAAAGGCTGATCGATTCCAGCCGCTCAGGCAGAATCTGTTCCTTGAAGTGACCGGGGAAGGTCATCAGATAATCATAGGCTACGGAGCCGGTAAGAAGAATATCCATTGCACCTCGGTCATTACGAGCCGGAAGGCGAAACAATCTTCACAAGATGCAAGATTGCTTCGTCGGGCTTCGCCCTCCTCGCAATGACGCAATCAACCCGCAGAAAAAGGCGCACTCTTACGAGTGCGCTTTGGATTGGTTACAAGCGGGAGTTTATCACGGGGTTTTCAGAATGTAAAGTTGAAATCAAGCGCGGACTCCAACATCAGGAGGCGCTGGAGTCCGTGGTGCTACTGCTTTATCTCCGTCCAGACTTCGTCGTACAGCAATAAGGCTTCGCCCAAATCCTTCACTTCGTGCCCCTTGGCGAACTCATCGGCGGGCGTGTTCGTGATGGGAGAAGAGGCATACGCCTCGTACACTTCGGGCGCGTTGGCTTTTGCATATTCGAGCGCGGCTTTGTTCGGGTTGGTGTAGGGATAATCCACCAGCGCCAGCCAGTTGACATCGCCTTGTAAAAGGTAATTGAACCAGGCATAGGCTGCATCCGGATGCGGCGCGGTGGTGGGAATCGCCATCCCGTCGTAGAAAATGATCGAGCCTTCAGTAGGGAAGACGTATTCGAAGCGCGGGTCTTCGGTCTGCGTCAAAAACGCCTCGCCGTTCCAGACAATGCCCAAATCCACATCGCCCGCCACAAGCGGAGTCTTCGGGCTGTCGCTGTCGAAGACGCGGATGTTCGGCATCAATTCAAGCAACTTCGCCTTCGCTTCCTCAAGATGATCGGGATTCGTGTCGTTCACATCATAGCCAAGAGTCAACAACGCCGCGCCGATGATCACGCGGCTGTCGTCCACCGCCACGATGCGTCCTTCGTATTCCGGGCTCCACAAATCCGCCCAGGAGGTCGGCGGGGTTTCAACCGTCTCAGTGTTATAGATGATAGCTTGCGTGCCCATCTGATACGGCACGACGAAGTCCGTGGTCCCGCCGTATGCGGCAGTCAAACCGGCATCGAGGTTTGCAAGGTTCGGTAATTTCAACTGATCCAATTCAGCGAGCAATTCTTCGCGGATCAGCACGCCGATCATGTAATCGCTCGGGTGGATCACATCATACGGATCAATATCCTCGCCCAGCGAGACCTTTGAATACAATTCCTCATTCGACGAAAAATAATCCACGTTCACATCCACGCCATAGACCAGACCGAAACAATCAATGATGTCGGCGGGGATGTATTCCGTCCATGTGAAGATATTGATCGTCTCACTTTCGAATTCAACACGCGGGCTTGGCTCCGGACATGCAAACCCGGTGGACGTGACCAGTTCGTCCGTTGAGGCAGGCTCTCCCCCCGCTGCACATGCCGTCACGGCAATCAACAGCACGCTCGACAAAATCAACCTCGCAAAACGATGGATTTTGTGGTGTGTGTTCATTCTTCTCCTTTGAAATATACAGCCCTGCATGAATCAATCGACTCGCGCAAGGCTTGGGATAACGTACGGAAAGATTATAGTGCATCCATTCATTCAATACAATCCAAAAAATAAGAACCGTTAAACCCCTTGCTTGACGCTGTTTTCGTTTACCAGTATAAAAACGGGATGAAAAAACTCCGGCTCATCCTCGGACTTTGGCTTGTCGCGTCCCTCGCTGGCTGTTCCACGCTGGAAAATTTCCCCGCCATCCCCCCCGGTTGGACGGTGACTCCCAGCATCACCACCACTCCGCAGGCGACATTCACACCCACGATCACGCCCACGCCCCTGCCAACCGCGCGAGTCAGCGAGGGCGACGAAGCGCTCTTCAACGGCGATTACGACCTCGCGCTCATCCACTACCAGACCGCGCTGAGCGATTCGCCCGATCCGTCGGTACGCGCATCGGCTCAATGGGGCGTGGCAAAGATCTATTACGCGCAGAGCCGCTACAATGAAACCCTGACCGCCCTGCAAACCCTCATCACCGAATATTCCGGCACGCCGCAATTTGCCCAGGCATATCT
>DAOTXI010000353.1:0-4093 GCA_034435475.1 Anaerolineales bacterium | reverse complement strand
TTTCTGAATAAAGCAGGATCGCATCATGGTTGACCCAGACCGGCTGGGAGGGCGTGTAAAGAATCGTCTGCCCTTTGGTGAGGATGTCGAAGGTGAAGCCATATCTTCTCGAATGGTTTTCATCGGGGAGGCTGATGTCTCCGTCAGAAGGTTCGCGGCGGGATTCCTCCTCGCCAGTGGTCTGCCATTTGCCGTCTTCGTATTGGTCATACACCTGTCCGCGCCAGTACAAACGGGGAAGTTCCGACGCGCTCTCCGGAGCAAAAACGCGGAAAACCACCAGGTCGCTTTGCGGAATGCGCGTGCCGAGGGGGAGTTCCGTCAGGAAGTTTCGCGGTTTTGGCTGGGGTTCTTTATCTACCGAGGCAAAGATATTTTCGAACCGCTCACGTGGAAAGATTTCTCCATAAGTTCTCCGCCAGAGTTCCCGTCCCCCGGCAGTGGCGGGTAGGATGTAGGGCGCCCCCCATGCAATGAGGATCAGGACTGCCGCAACTGTAAATGTTGTGTTTGTCAGGTCCAACGCGCTCTCGCTGGAGACCTGCACCCGAGTCTCGATCCATTTGGCGCGATCGGAAATGTATTTCAATCGGCTAAGCAGGAGCAGGGCAAGGAAGAGATACACGCCAAACATCCAGGTGTAATCCCGGCTTGTGTAGTGATACACATGGACGATGAACATCAGAATCCCGTTGGGCAGGGCGGACTTGAGAAAATCTCCCTTGCGGGTCAGGTGATATCCGCTATACAGGCTGGCAAACCAAAAAGGCAGGCACATCACCGCTACAACGAAAAATTGATCTTCAACCGCCCTGCCTGCAATTAATTCCCTCATATCCGTGAAAAGCCGCCCAATTAGGATTGAGAATTTATCCAACAACCAGGTCTGGTCCTCGCTAAATTCGATCAAGCCCAACAATTGCCCCGCCGAAACGACGAGCAGATAAGCAATGGAGAAAAATGCCACACCGCGTTTTTCAAAACGACTGTATCCGAGGGTGAGCCCTGCCAGGTAACCGATGATGGCTACATTGCGGATCTGGGCAAGCCCTTCCGCCCAGTCTGCGGTCTGCAACCGCCATGCTGAAAATAGCACAATGAGAAACAGGATCAAACTTGCAGGCGGGTCCCAATGGCGTTTAGGCTGGTCTTTCATTCTTTGAGTGTACAATGGTCAAGCAGAAACCGTCAATTGATTTCATCGGAAAACCCCACTGGAGAACTATATGCAAACCCTAATTGATTTTGGCGTGGCGTTGATTGTAGCCCTTCAACGCATGGATGCATGGGTCTACCCGGTCATGGATTTTTTTAGTCAACTCGGCACGGAGGAGTTCTTCTTCCTTATCGCGCCTATGATCTATTGGAGCATCAACTCCGCTTTGGGCATTCGGCTTGCCCTTGTTTTGGTAGCCAGCGTGTATTTCAATACCCTTGGCAAGGTGTTGTTTGCCGGTCCGCGCCCTTATTGGGTGAGTTCGCACATCCGCCCGTTGTGGCCCGAGAGCAGTTTTGGCATCCCCTCGGGTCATGCGCAACACGCCGTCAGCATCTGGGGCATGATTGCTGCATATATGAAAAAGACATGGGTCATCATAGCCTGCGCGTTGGTGATTTTCTTCATCAGTTTTTCAAGGTTGGTGCTGGGGGCACACTTCCCGCATGACGTGCTTGCAGGGTGGGCGCTTGGCGGTGTCTTGCTGTGGGCGTTCAACCGTTATTGGGGCGATGCCGCGCGCTGGCTGGCAGGGAAGACTTTTGCCCAACATGCCCAAATCGCTGCCTTTGTTGCGTTTATCACTCTTGCTTTTGGTCTGACGGTTTATGCTTTGCAAAACGATTATCAAATCCCTGAAGATTGGATGACGAATGCGCTTCGCTCCGGGATGGAGCTTGATCCTGTCAACCCGGATTCGCTCTTCACTGCAACCGGAACCTTCTTCGGCATTGCATTGGGCGCGGCGTGGATCCACTCAATGGGCGGGTACCAGGCTGAGGGTCCGGTTTGGAAGCGCGTAATCCGCTATTGGGTTGGGCTGGTCGGCATCCTCATCCTCTGGCAGGGACTGGGTGCGGTATTTCCCCGCAATGAAGATGTGATCTCCCACCTTCTGCGTTTCCTTCGTTACACGTTGGTGGGTTGGTGGCTGATTGGCGGCGCGCCGTGGGTCTTTAAACATTTCAATTTAACTACATCTTGAAGCCCCGGACTGCCCGTTCAAGTTCATCTGATATAATGCCCCCCATTCAAGAAACAAATGTCAAGATATTTTCAGGAACGCGCGTAAATCCGCCATTTTCATTATTGCAGGGTACTGATCTCAATGACGCTGGACAAAGGCATACTCATACATAACCGTTACCGGATCGTTGACATCCTTGGACAGGGAGGGATGGGTTCGGTCTATCGCGCCATAGATGAAAACCTGGGGGTTTCCGTTGCGCTCAAGGAAAACCTTTTTACAACCGATGAATATGCCCGCCAGTTCAGGCTTGAGGCGGTCATCCTTGCCAACCTGCGCCACCCCAACCTGCCGCGCGTGTCGGATCATTTCGTGCTTGGCGATTTGGGACAATATCTCGTGATGGACTTCATCGAAGGCGAAGACTTGCGCTATCGCATGGAACGCCTTGGTATGCTCGAAGAGGACGAAGCTGTTCACATCGGGGCGGCCATGTGCGACGCGCTGGCGTACCTGCATACCCGCAAACCCCCCATACTGCATCGCGACTTGAAACCCGGCAACGTCAAGATTGCGCCAGATGGACATATCTACCTCGTGGACTTTGGGCTGGCAAAGGTCTATCAAAGCGCAAGCCAGGCGACCACCACCGGCGCGCGCGCCATGACCCCGGGCTATTCGCCACCGGAGCAATACGGCACGGCGCGTACCGATCCGCGCACCGATATTTATTCCCTCGGCGCGACCTTGTACGCGGCATTGACCGGTATCATCCCTGAAGACGGGCTGGCGCGGGCGATGGATAACGCCCAATTGACACCTTTGCGAAAACGGAACTCCAAGATTTCGCGCAAACTTTCCGCCGCCATCGAAAAAGCCATGTCGGTTGACCCGAGCGACCGCTTTCAGACCGCCGAAGAGTTCAAAGCGGCTTTACTTACCTCCAAATCCCTGACCCAGCAGGCGCCGGGTTCATACAAAGTGATTCCCCCGCCTCCAGAAGCAGTGGAATCACGGCCCTCCCGCGACATTCAAGCGACAGTGGTTGATGAAGAAAAACCGGTGAATGGCGGCAAGAAAACCCCGGGTCCCGTGCCATCCAAATCTGCATTAACGCAGGAAGACCAGCCGTTTGTCTCCCCGTTGAAACGGCAAAAGGAACGTGAGCGCAAACGCCGCACATCTTTGGTTCGCTTTGCGCTCTTTGCGGGTATTTTCCTGCTGGTGGCGGGTATCTTCATACTTTTATCGCCGGGTGTCATTCCCGCAGAGGTGCGTGGCATGGTGCCCTTCCTTGCTCCCACGGCGACACAAACTTCCACACCTACACCAACCGCAACACCAACCCAGTCACCCACAGCGACTGCCACCCTTCAGGCGACGGATACTCCCAGACCCTCTCCAACGGCGACGTTTACATTTACTCCCACTCCGCAGGGTGGGGTGACTGAATCAATTGCGGGAGACGTTACCCCGACATCTGAGTTCTTGATTGCGGTGGGTGGCGGGTCCGGACAGATGGCTTTTGCTTCTGAAAGACTCGGCGCTCCGCAGATTTTCCTCTCTGACTTGAGTGGCGAGAATGCGTTTCAGGTGACGAATATGCCCAATGGCGCCTGCCAACCTTCCTGGTCGCCGGATGGGATGCGCATTGTCTTCATCTCGCCCTGCCGAAGGAGCGAGGAAATATACGCAGATGCCAGTTTGTACCTTATCAATGCCGATGGAACAGGACTCGCCACTCTTGACGCGTCCCCCGGCGGGAATTTCGACCCCGCCTGGTCCCCGCAAGGCGACAAGATTATCTTCACCTCCCTGCGCACCGGTCAGATGGAACTTTTCCTAATCGATGTTAACGATCCCACGCAGATTACACAGGTGACCGAAGGCGAAACACGCGTCGAATCGCG
>DAOTXI010000352.1:0-2117 GCA_034435475.1 Anaerolineales bacterium | reverse complement strand
CCCCCCACACCTGCACCTTCCCATCACGGAGGTAGACCTGCACCTCGCTCAAAGGCAGATCGGGGTTGTTCCTGGTCTCCATCGCCAGCCAGGAGGAAATCTGCCTCTCGGTGATGGTCACCGTTGTCATGCTCCCCGGCTGGGGCAGGCTTTTCTCGAGCAGTTCCTTCGCCTCCGTCCCCGCCGAATCAGATGTGATGATCCTATCGCCGGGACGTTCCGGCGCGCCTTCCATGCCGTTCTCGGCATTTGCCACGGCAAAACCCAGCAGGGCATCCACCAGCGGAGCGTATTCGGGGTGAGTCTCATTCACTTCCGCCCGGGTCTGCGGAGCGACATCATCGGACAGGGCGGCATTGTTGAAAGCGGTTGGCGTCGGGAGGAACAGGAATCTTGCAACTTGCGAGTTGGGGTTGTTTTTTGCCAGAACAAAAGCGGTCGTGCCAAACATCAGGAAGACCAGAAGCATCAACAAAACGCTTCGCAGGACCGTTCTGGAAGCATTGACCCGGGGTTGTTGCTGTTTTATCTGCTTCGGCAATGGCAGGGTGGGGCTGATCGAAGCGCGGACCCGCACAATGGCAAGTTTGGCTTCCTCATTGCGAGGGTTGATCTTCAAAACCCGCTCGTAACATTCGATCTTGCGCTCTTTTTCCTCCACCACCCGCGCAAGGAGCATCCACGCGGATTCGTCGTTCGGGTACGCGTTGAGCAGGTCGGCGAGATATTTTTTCGCCAATTCGCGGTTCCCGCGCTGGAAGGTGTAGTCGGCTTGCTTTAAAAGTTCTTGTTTGTTCATCTTTATAAAGACCTGACAGGTTCTGGAAACCTGTCAGGTCTGCTTGATCTATAAACTCGGCTCGGCAACAGGCTCGGACGTTTTCTCGAGCGCAATCTCGCCGTCATCGTCCACGACGATGGTAATGTTGTCACCGTCCACGAATTCGCCGGAGAGCAATTTATCCGAAAGCGGGTCTTCGACCTTCATCTGGATGACGCGGCGTAACGGTCTCGCGCCAAACTCGGAGTCGTAGCCCTGTTCCGCCAGCAGGGACAAGGCTTCTTCGACAGCCACCAGGCTCAGGTCGTGATCCGTGAGACGCTCGGCGACCTTGCCCAATTCGAGGCTGACGATCTTGCGGATGTCTTCCTTGTTCAGGGCGCGGAAGATGACCACCGCATCCACGCGGTTGATGAACTCGGGGCGGAAGGCGCGCTTGAGCGATTCGCTTAGTTTCTTGCGCATGTCTTCGTACGAGAGTTTTTCTTCGGTCACTTCATCACGCTTGAGCGCGAAGCCGAGATTCGACTGACGCTTGATCACATCCGCGCCAATGTTGGAGGTCATCACGATGATGGCGTTGCGGAAGTCCACCTTGTGTCCCTTCGCATCGCTGAGGTGGCCTTCCTCCATGATCTGCAACAACATGTTGTGGACTTCGGGATGAGCCTTCTCAATTTCATCGAAGACGACAATCGAATAGGGGCGGCGGCGCAGCGCTTCAGTAAGTTGACCTGCGTCTTCGTAGCCGACGTATCCGGGAGGCGCACCCACCAAACGGGATGCGGTGTGCCGTTCCATAAACTCAGACATGTCGAGCATCACGGCAGCGTCTTCACTACCGAACATGAATTTTGCAAGCGCCTTGGTCAACTCGGTCTTGCCGACGCCGGTCGGTCCGAGGAACATGAAGGAACCGATGGGGCGTTTGGGGTTTTTCAACCCGGCGCGGGCGCGGCGCACAGCGCGGGAGATGGCAACAATGGCATCCTCCTGCCCGACGATGGCTTTGCGCAGTTCTTCTTCCATCTTGAGCAGGCGCTGTGATTCTTCTTCGGTGAGTTGCATCAGCGGAACGCCCGTCCACATCGAAACGACTTCGGCAATATCGTCCGCCGAAACGACGGGGCTGTTGGCGCGATCCCAGCCGGTGCGCAGTCTTTCGATCTGCTGTCCGAGGTCGATCTCGCGTTCTTCCCATTCGCGCACATCTTCGGTGTTGCCCTCTTCATTCGCAAGCGAGCGGTTCTGGCGCGCCTGGCGTAACTGGCTAAAGAGGTCCTTTGCCTGCTTGGCGGCGGGGCTTTTGTACATGCGCACACGCGAAGAGGATTCG
>DAOTXI010000351.1:0-1621 GCA_034435475.1 Anaerolineales bacterium | reverse complement strand
CGCTAGATCGTGAATGACACCGAACTTTCCCCGATTATACCCACGAAGAAAGTAAGAATGCCCGGTCTTTTTATTCCAAAATCGTCAATCGTCAATCGTCAATCGTCAATCGAATCACCACCTTTCCCAATGTACAACGTCTTCAAATGAAACCCTCCCGCCCTTCTTCGGCAGCGCGGACAACTTCTCTTCCTCCAGCGGATACCCAAACGAAAGCGCGATGCGCAAATGCCATTCGGCGGGGAAACCTAAAATTCCACGCGCTTTTTCCGCTTCATAAATGGAAGCAGGCACTGAGCCGACTCCCAACTCCCAGGCGGCCAATTGCATGAACGCCGCCGCCTGCCCGGCATCGAACATGATTTGAAATTTCTCGCTTGGGTCGGGCGTCAGGATCGCAACGCCCAGTGCCGCGCCAGCCAAATGTCCTGCCCATTCGCCGCAGGTCGAAAGTTCCTTCAAAATGGATTTATCCTGTATGGCAATGAACTGCCACGTCTGCGTATTCTTCGACGATTGTGACCGTCTCCCCGCGTTGAGGATCGCTTTGGTCACATCATCGGGCAGGGGTGTATCCTGGAATTTGCGTACCGCTCTTTTGAAACGAATTGCATCTGAAACATTCATCACAAACCTCACTGTTTACCATTCACCATTCACTATTCACCATTCACTCTTCACTCTTCACCACCCGCCATCTCCAAAGTATACAACCCCACCCCTCAATTGTGTGGGTTTTGTGTCTGCCCGCTCCTATTGTAAGAACGCCAAATCCTTACTCATCTGAAACTAAAGTTGTTTCCGTATAGTGAGACTGTTGGTCGCGACGGCTTCTCCATTTTAGCGATAAGGAACCCTGCATGAGCGATTCGAAGACGACGATCTCAGAGCGTACCGGGGGATGGATGAAAAACATCGGCTCGACTTTAAGACGGGGCTTGCCTTTTGCCTGGGGAATTTTGGCTGCCCTTTTTACCCTCGCCATCTATCATTTTATATTTATTGCCCCGAATCAACTCAATACTGACGATGTCAATCATTCCGTCGCGGTTGCAATGGCGTCTGCGACCCCGCCCCCGGCATATTCGGCGCAGGTCTATCAGATCATCCGCCCGTCGCTGGTCTTGATCGAGGTAGAAGAAACGCATCAGGACGCTGAATCAGATTTCGGCTTGGGCAGCGGCGTGGTCGTCGATAACTTCGGTGACATCCTCACCAGCCTGCACGTCATCGACGGCGCGACGACGATCAATGTCACCTTTACGGATGGAACCCAGTCTGAGGCGCAGGTCGTCATGGAGATGCCCGAGCTTGATCTTGCGGGCATCCAGGCATTGGATAAGCCATTGACCGTCGTCCCCGCCACCCTGGGAAACCCCGGCGCGATGAATGTGGGGGATGAAGCCTTCGTGGTTGGGAATCCCTTTGGCTTGTACGGATCGATGACCTCGGGAGTCATCTCCGGCTTTGACCGCGTCTTTCGCGTGCCGGACAGCGGCATCGAGATTCCCGGCATGATCCAGTTCGACGCCGCGGCAAACCCCGGCAATTCGGGCGGTCCGCTTTTGAACCGTCAGGGACATGTGATTGGCATCGTTACCGGGCTGATCAACCCCACAGA